>NZ_JAMHGA010000032.1 GCF_023660105.1 Desulfovibrio aminophilus
ATACTGCGATCTTAATCGTGGGAAAGTAGGTCGTCGCCAAGACAATTTCTTCCAAAAAGGCCCCTCCAAAAGAGGGGCCTTTTTGCTTTCCATAACCTTATCGTTGACCAGGATGACGCTTCGAAGCACACTGGCCTTGGACGGAGCCACTCATGCCGCATCTCAAGGTCATCCCCATCGATCGCGCGGACCAGACGCGCCGCCGCCTCATCCTGGCAATGGGAACGGTCCTGGCCCGGGTCGGTTTCGAGGCCGCGACCGTGGATCTGGTGATCGCCGAGGCTGGGCTGAAACGCGGCGATTTCTATCGCTGCTTCACGAGCCTGCCCCGGTTGGTGGCGGCCTATGCCCACAGCGGCGCGTTCTGGCCCAACGCCGGCGACCTCATCGGCCGGGATCGCGAGGAGCTGCGCCGCATGAGTCCGGATCAGCTGGTGGCGGCCTTTTTCAAGCGCACCCTCCGGCTCCTGCTGGATCGGCCGGAGAGCTTGGCGATCATGGCCTGGGAGGCGCTTTCCCGCAACGACCTCAGCCGGGCCCTGGAGGGGGTGCGTGAGCGCTCCGCCCTGGAGTTTTTCGAGCTCATGGAGCAGGATCCCCCCGCAGACGTGGACTTGACGGCCCTGGTGCTCTTTCTCGCCGGCGGAGTGAACTTCCTGGCCGTGCGCTCCCTGGTGACGGGTTGCGTGGGCGGGGTGGACCTCGTGTCGCCGGCGGGCTGGGCCCGCATTGAGGAAACCATCGACCTGATCGTCAGGCGGACCCTGGCCCCCGGGCCGCGCTAGAGGCCGCCTCCCACGGAGTTCTTCCATCGTGTCCTATTCCTTTGTTCTTTTTGATTTCGACGGAACGTTGTGTGACAGCGCGGAGGGCATCATCCAGGGCATGGCCCTGACCTTCGAGGCCCAGGGGCGACCCCGCCCCTCGGATGCAGCCGTGCGCGGCGTCATCGGCCTGCGCATTGAGGAGTGCTTCCTGCGGCTCTGCCCGGACCTCGCGCTCGAGGACATCCCCGCCTGGATCGATATCTACCGGGAGGAGTATCTCGGCCGGGGGCATCTCCTGAACCGCCTGTTTCCCGGTGTGGAAGAGACGCTGGCCGGACTGAAGCGCCGGGGCGTGGTGGTGGGTGTGGCCAGCAACAAGGGCCAGCCGGGCCTGGAACGCGCCGTGGAGAGCCTGGGGATCGGCGGCTATTGCGACCTGCTGGCCGGGGCCCGGACGGACCTGCCGCGCAAGCCCGATCCCGGCTTCTACCGTTCCTGCATCGCGCCGTCCCTGCCCGGCGTCGCGCCGGACCAGGTGCTCATGGTCGGAGACACGACCACGGACCTGCGCTTCGCCGCCAACGTGGGCATGCCCGCCTGCTACGCGGCCTGGGGCTATGGGGACAGGGAGGAGTGCCTGGCGTTGCGTCCCCGGCACGTGAGCGAGTCCCTGGCCTCGTTGGCCGGCATCTGGAAATGAAAAAGGCCGTCCTGGAGGACGGCCTTCGAAGCGCGGCGGAACCGCGTTACTTCTTCTTGCCCCGCTTGGTCCAGAGCTTCATGTCCTTCATCTTCTTGCGGCGCTCGCGCTGGAGCGATTTGCAGACCAGGGGGAAGTTCTTCTTGTAGCCGAACTTCTCCCTGTACTCCGCCGGGGTCAGGTCGTGGCTGCCCAGGTGCTTCTTGGTCAGAATCTTGAAAGACTTGCCGCAGACGCAGCAGATGATCGACTTTTCGCGCACCGACTTCTGGGGATCGCAGGCAAGGCCTTCCTCGGCCTGGGGCTCTCCACCCTCGGCGATGGCCTGAATGCCGTGCGCCAGCTTGCGGACCATGGAGGTGATCTCTTCCTCCGTCATGGTGCGGACGCTGGCCTGGGCCTTCACGATCTCCAATGCTTCCTTCAAATAATCTTCCATGCGTGTCTCCTTGGGTGTCGAAAGAAGAGCGTGATTTTCGCCGCATGCGCCTGTATATGGGGCATGCTCGAACCCACTTTTTCCATTTTGCATAGTTCTTTTGTTTTTACAAGTGATTTTTTCTGCAATTCCGAAGCGGAACATATGCATGAGTGTCGCAATGGATATGACGCATTGCGGCATGCCGCCAGAATCATATCGTATGGGGGCGCGACGCTGCGGTCCCGGAGAGAGTCGGGCATGTGTCGGCCGTGGCGTCCATCTGGGCCGTTTCCGCCCGATGGCCGGCCCTTGCCCGGGAAACGGCGGCTCCGACCGAGCTTGATTCCATCTTGCCGATGCAGTAGTTGTATATTTCGCGGCAAGGAGGTTGTATGGACGCGAACAACGACAACATTCTGCACATGGACGGCTACCGGAAGCAGGGCGCGGCTCCGGACGGAAGCCCGGCGGAGTCCCCTGGCCGCCCGGGCCGCGATTTCGGCAAGCCCGCGTTGATTCTGGCGCTGCTGTCGCTCGTGCTCATGGTCATCTTCTTTTTTGGTCTGAGCAGCAATCTCAAGGGAATTTCCGAGGAGATGCGCCAGGTGGCCGGGATGCGCAACGAATTGGCCGCGCTTCAGGACCAGATGGTCCAGGTGCGGAGCCAGCCCACCGAAGGCTCGCGCAAGCTGCTGGTCAACGCCATGATCGAGGACATGGCCCAGAAGGCGGCCTTTCTCGGCGGCATGATCCAGGACGAGGAGCAGGCCCGGCGCATGGCCCAGGTGCAGGAATCCCTTCGCCAGATCCAGCTCGAACTGTCCCGTTGAGTTCACTTCCCGTTGTCGGGATTCGGGGGACGCGCACCGCGTCCCTCTTTTTTTGTCCAATGCCATGCAATAACACGGCAGGCATTGACACGCCTGCATGGATCGCATAATTGAACAGTTGTGAACAACATTGATCAACATGTTCCCGAAGCCGGGCCCGCCACTTTCATCAGCCTGCGCGAAGTGGGCCGCAGGCTCGGCATTCCGCCATCCACCATCGTCTATTACAAGGATCGCTTCAGCCGGTTCATCCCGTCCGCCGGGGGGCCGGGGCGGAGGCGGCGCTACCCGTCGGAGTCCCTGGAACTGTTCAGGAGGATACGCGAGATGTTCGAGAACAACTGGTCCGTCGAGCAGATCGAGCGGGAGCTGGCCGCCTGTCGCGGCGAGGTTCTGGATGCCGGAGCGCCGGAGGCCGGAGACGCGGCCGGAGAGGGGAGCGCCCGGATCGCGGCGCTGCTGACCAAGATGTCCGACGTGCTGGAGAACCAGACCCTGTTCCGGGGCGAGATCCGTTCGCTGCGTGACGAGGTCGCGTCGCTGCGGCGCGAGCGCGACGAGGCCGAGGCGCGCCAGCGGGAGCGGGTGGCGGAACTGGAGCGCGAGATCGGCAGGCTGCGGCTGCTGGTGGGCGCTCGGGAGCGGACCGCCCTGGATTTTCCGCCCTCGGACTATCTGGGGCTGCCGCTGGTGATCCGTACGGGGCAGGGCGAGTTCCTCGGGGTTCTGGGCCGCAACAGCCGGGCCTTCGGGCTCAATGATTTCGTGGCCCTGCTGGAGCGCCACACGGCCCGGGGCGAGGCCGTGGACATGCGCTGGCGGCGGGAGGGAAGTTCGGGCTGGAGCCTGGAGGTGGCCGCCGGCGGCGAGGCCGACGAGTCCCGGCGCATCGCGCTGTCCACTGTCCGCACCGTGACCCCCAATGGCAACGAGGTCGTGCGGGTGCTCCGGCTCTCGATCAACGGGCAGGACGCGCCGGACTCCCTGTTGCTGAGTCTTTTCCGGCAAATCCGGGAGAGCTTCGAGGGGTAAAAAATCATGTTTTTTTACCGCGATTCTGTCTAGAAAAATTCTTGATTGAACCTTGCTTTTTTGATTATATGACCAGGAGTCTCATGGTAACATGGGGGTGGGTATTATGCCGCAGGTTGCTGCCCGGATCTCGCAGGATCATGAAAAGTGGCTCAAGGACTATTTCAAGACCAAAAGCGCCGGGGCTGAATTCATCCTGCCCTGGGCCGTGGACATCTTCTTCAAGTCCATCCGGGGCGTGTCCTCCGATTTCTCGGTGGCCGAACTGAAGACCATCCTCGAGGCCCACCGCGACGTGAAGCTCCTGCCCAACCAGTCCAAGCAGGCCTATCTCCTTCTGCGCGTGGAGGAGGCCTGCCAGGAGCACAACGTGCACATCCAGCACGGCGCCAGCAAGAACAACCTGGAAGTGAAGCTGCGCCGCCTCACCGACCTCCAGGCCACGGCCCTGATGATCTGGGCCACGGCCTACTGGACGAGCAAGGTCTGGAACGGCGTTTCCGTGGAAGACTACGTCAAGTTGTCCATCGCCTGAGCCTCCCGCCCCATCTCCTGTCCCGGTTCCCTGTCCGGGCGGCGGCGCGGTTGACCGCGCCGGACCGCGCGGCTATGGTTTCCCACCCCGTTCACGGGGCTCCGTGGAGCGCAGCATGCACCTCGTACCCAGCATCCTGACCATCGCCGGTTCCGATTCCGGCGGCGGCGCGGGCATCCAGGCCGACCTGAAGACCATCACCGTGCTCGGCGGCTACGGCCTGTCGGTGATCACCGCCCTTACGGCCCAGAACACGCGGACCGTGGCCGGCATCGAGGCCCCCAGCCCGGAGTTCGTGGCCCTGCAGCTGAAGACCGTGCTCACGGACATTCCCGTGGCCGCGGCCAAGACCGGCATGCTCTTTTCCGCTCCCATCATCCGGGCCGCGGCCCCGTTCCTGGCGCGCAAGAATTTTCCCCTGGTGGTGGATCCGGTGTGCGTGGCCCAGTCCGGGGCCAAGCTCCTGGAGGACGACGCGGTGGACGCCATGCTGGAGCGCATCTTTCCCGTGGCGGACCTGCTTACTCCGAACATCCCCGAGGCCGAGCTGTTCACCGGCATGGCCATCCGGGGCCCGGAGGACATCTGCCGGGCCGCCGAAAAGCTCCTGGAGATGGGCCCCAAGGCCGTGCTGGTCAAGGGCGGGCACCTGGAATCCCTGGCCGCCACTGACTGGTACGCCGCGCCGGATCAGAAGCCCCTGCCGCTCATCCAGCCGCGCGTGAACACCCCGAGCCTGCACGGAACCGGCTGCACCCTCTCGGCCGCCATCGCCACGGGCCTGGGCCAGGGGCTGGACATGCTTTCCGCCGTCCGCGCGGCCCAGCGCTACCTCAACCTCGGCCTGCGCAGCGCCTTTCCCCTGGGGGGCGGGGCCGGGCCGGTGAACCACCTGGCGCCGCTGTTCAAGGAGCGCGCCCGCCGGGGCGTGCTGGACAGCCTGGCCCAGGCCGTGCCGCGCCTGAGCGCCTTGCCGGGGCTGGCCCGTCTGGTGCCCGATTCGGGCATGAACCTGGCCCTGGCCGTGCCCCATGCCGACGCGGTGGACGAGGTGGCGGCCTATTCCGGACGCATCGCGGCCACCCGCCGGGGTGAGATTCTCGTCGCGGGCTGCCCGGAGTTCGGCGCGGCCCCGAATCTGGCCCAGGTGCTCCTGGCCGCCCGACGGCACAACCCCGAGGCGGCCTGCGCCTTGACCCTGCGCCTGGACGACGCCGTGGCCGCCGCCCTGGAGCGGTCCGGGCTGGTTGCGGCCTGGTTCGACCGGGCCGAGGAGCCCGGCTACCTCAAGGGCCGCGAGGGCAGCGTCCTGGAGTGGGGCACCTACGAGGCCCTGGCCCGGCACCCCGAGCCCGGGGCCGTGGACGCGGTCTGCGACCGGGGCGAGGTGGGCAAGGAGCCCCAGGCCCGGCTCCTGGCCGGGGACGTGGAGGACTTGTTGCGCAAGCTCGGGCCGCTGCTCGCTGAACTGGGCGGCTGAATTTCAAGCCGTTGACGTTGGAATCCGGTCCTGGTTGACAGCCGAAAACGCCCTGTCGTAATGTTTCGAGCTTTTGGCGAGAGTGGCGGAATTGGTAGACGCACTGGACTTAGGATCCAGCGGCCTGGCCGTGGGAGTTCGAGTCTCCCCTCTCGCACCACAGATGGGAAAAAAACAGCCGGCCGCGTCGCGGCGCTTCACCTGGAGGAGGACAAGAGGTTATGCAGTACGATGTTCAGGACGTTTCCCCGGTCGAACGGAAGATCACGGTCACGGTTCCGGCCGAGGAAGCCAACGCGGCCATTCTCGCCACCATCGCCCTCTACAAGACCAAGTATGACGTGAAGGGCTTCCGCAAGGGCAAGGCCCCGGCCACGGTCATCGAGGGCAAGTTCCGCGGCCAGATCTACAACGAGGCCACGACCGACCTCATCAACTACCACATCAACGACATCCTCAATCAGCTCAAGCTGACGCCCATGTCCCGCATCAACGTGGACGCCGGCCTGCTCGCCCGCGACGAGGAGTTCACCTACACCCTGGGCTTCGAGATCGCGCCCCAGTTCGACCTGCCCACCTACATCGGGCTGGACGTGGACGAGGAGCGCGTGGAGGTCAAGGACGAGGACGTGACCGAGGTCGAGCGCCGCATCCTGGACAACCAGGCCAAGCCCAAGGTCGTCTCGGACGTGCGCGAGCCCAAGGACGGCGAGATCGTCACCGTGAGCTTCGGCGCCTACCGCGACGGCGAGGTGGTCTCCGGGATCAAGGCCGAGAATTTCGAGCTGACCCTGGGCGAGGGCCAGGCCCTGCCCGAGTTCGAGGAGCTCATCAAGACCCTGACCACCGGCCAGGGCGGCGAGAAGGACATCACCTTCCCGGCGGACTTCATCAACACCGAGCTGGCGGGCCAGACCGTGACCATGAAGGTCACCCTGCACGCGGTGAAGGTCAAGGAACTGCCCGAGATGGGCGACGACGTGGCCAAGAAGGCCGGGTTCGAGAGCGTCGAGAAGATGCGCGAGGCCATCCGCCAGTCCTACCAGGAGAGCCGCAAGCAGCTGCACAAGTCCGCCGCCCAGAAGAAGCTCCTGGACGGCCTGGTCAAGCCCCTGGACTTCCCCCTGCCGCCGTCCCTGGTGGAGGACCGCATCGACCGCCTGGTCAAGGATATGGAGTACCGCCTGGACCGCAAGGGCAAGAACCTGATGAGCCTGGGCAAGACCGTGGAGCAGCTGCGCGAGGAGTTCCGCGCCGAGGCCGTGGAGAGTTCCCGCGCCGAGCTGCTGCTCCTGGCCGTGGCCGACAAGGAAGGCCTCTCGGTGAGCCCGCAGGAGATGGACGCCGCGCTCAACCGTCTGGCCATGCAGACCCGCCAGGACTTCCTGGACCTCAAGCGCTACTACGAGGAGAACAACCTCGTGGTGGCCCTCAAGGACCGCCTGCTCATGGACAAGGCCATGGAGTTCATCTACTCCAAGGCCCAGATCCGCGAGATCGAGCCCGCCGCGGCCGAGGCCGCCGACGAGTCCGAGGCCAAGCCCAAGAAGCGCGCCGCCAAGAAGGCCGCCCCCAAGGCCGAGTAGCGGCCGAGACGATTCCGGCGGCCGGATCGCGAGGTCCGGCCGCCGTTCATTTTACGCGCACCGCGCCTCCGGGCCTTGCGCCCGCTGTCCCGAGGTCTTATCATGGAGTCCACGCGGCCGCGTCCGGGCTCAAGTTCCCCGGCGTTTCCGCCGATGTGCCGGATGTAGGCCCCGCGTCACCCCAAGGAGAACACATGCCCACGATCCCCATCGTCATCGAAACCACCGGCCGCACCGAACGGGCGTACGACATCTATTCCCGCCTGCTCAAGGACCGCATCATCCTCCTGGGCAGCTCCATCGACGACCACGTGGCCAGCCTCGTCTGCGCCCAGCTCCTGTTCCTGGAGTCCGAGGACCCGGACAAGGAGATCTACATGTACATCAACTCCCCGGGCGGCGTGGTGACGGCCGGCCTGGCCATCTACGACACCATGCAGTACATCTCCGCGCCGGTGGCCACCCTGTGCATGGGCCAGGCCGCGAGCATGGCCGCGCTGCTCCTGGCCTCGGGCGCCAAGGGCATGCGCTACGCCCTGCCCAACAGCCGCATCCTCATCCACCAGCCCCTCGGCGGGGCCCAGGGCCAGGCCACGGACATCGACATCCAGGCCCGCGAAATCCTGCGCATGCGCCGCGACCTGAACCAGATTCTGGTCAAGCACACCGGCCAGGACATCAAGAAGATCAACCAGGATACCGAGCGCGACTACTTCATGCGCCCGGACGAGGCCCTGGCCTACGGCATCGTCGACAAGATCATGACCTCGCGCAACGAGCTGCAAACCGCCGAGACCAAGCAAGGATGACCCCATGACCATGAAGAAAGGAACCAGCGGCGCCCCGGACCTGAGCTGCTCGTTCTGCGGCAAGAGCCAGAGCGACGTCCAGCGCCTCATCGCCGGGCCCGACGTGTACATCTGCGACGAGTGCGTGAGCCTGTGCAACGACATCATGGCCCAGGAGACCGTCAGCGAGGAGTTCGAGGACGGCCGCCTGCTGCCTCCCCAGGAGATCAAGGCCCTCCTGGACCAGTACGTCATCGGCCAGGACTACGCCAAGAAGATCCTCTCCGTGGCGGTGCACAACCATTACAAGCGCGTGTTCTACGCCGGGGCCCTGACCGACGACGTGGAGATCGACAAGAGCAACATCCTGCTCATCGGCCCCACCGGCTCGGGCAAGACGCTCCTGGCCCAGACCCTGGCGCGCATCCTCAAGGTGCCCTTCGCCATCGCCGACGCCACCACCCTCACCGAGGCGGGCTACGTGGGCGAGGACGTGGAGAACATCCTGGTCCAGCTCCTGCAGAACGCGGACTACGACATCGAGTCCGCCTCCCGGGGCATCATCTACATCGACGAGATCGACAAGATCGCGCGCAAGGGCGACAGCCCGTCCATCACCCGCGACGTGTCCGGCGAGGGCGTGCAGCAGGCCCTGCTGAAGATCATCGAGGGCACCGAGGCCAACATCCCGCCCAAGGGGGGGCGCAAGCATCCCCAGCAGGAATTCATCCGCATGAACACGGGCAACATCCTGTTCATCGTGGGCGGAGCCTTCATCGGCCTGGAGAAGATCGTGCAGCAGCGCATGCAGGGCTCCGGCATGGGCTTCGGCGCCAAGGTCGAGGTCAAGCGCAAGGACCTGGCCGTGAGCGAACTCCTGGCCCAGGCCCAGCCCATGGACCTGATCAAGTTCGGCATGATCCCCGAGTTCGTGGGCCGCATCCCGGTGATGACCTCGCTCACCGAGCTCACCGAGGACGACCTGGTGCGCATCCTCACCGAGCCCAAGAACGCCCTGGTCAAGCAGTACCAGAAGCTCTTCGAGCTGGACAAGGTGAGCCTGCGCTTCACGGACAACGCCCTGCGGTCCATCGCCCTGAAGGCCATCGAGCGCAAGACCGGCGCGCGCGGCCTGCGCAACGTCATGGAGACCATGATGCTCGACATCATGTACCAGCTGCCCTCGCTCAGCGGCGTGAAGGAGTGCGTGGTCAACAGGTCCGTGGTGGAGAACGGCGTGGACCCGCTGCTCATCTACCAGCAGGAAGTGAAGAGCGCCTGATCCGTTCCGGGCCTCTGATTTGACTTTGGCCCCGGCGGCGTTACCTAGTGGCAATGCCGGGCTCCCGCCGGGAGCCGATCCGCCGACCTGAACCGGAGGACCCCATGCCGGATTACGGATTCGAGGACCACGATCCCGCCCAGCGCCGCATGCTGCCCGTGATGTCGCTGCGGGAAGTGGTCATGTTCCCGCGCTCCATCGTGCCGCTGTTCGTGGGCCGCGAGGCCTCGATCAAGGCCATCGAGAAGGCCATCGCGGACTTCGACAAGCGCATCTTCCTCGTCACCCAGCGGACCCCCGAGAAGGAGCGGCCCGCGCCCGATGATCTCTATAAGGTGGGCACCATCAGCCGCATCCTTCAGATGCTGCGCCTGCCCGACGGGACCATCAAGGTCCTCTTCGAGGGCATGTCCCGGGCGACCTGGGAGCCCGAGAGCCTGACCGAGGAGGGCGATTCGCTCATGGCCCGGGTGGAGCGCCTGGAGGAAACCGGGGCCGTCGCGGCCGCCGGGACCGAGGCCGAGGCCCTGGTGCGGGCCGCGCACGAGTCCCTGGACCAGTACGGCAAGGTCAACAAGAAGCTGGCCGCCGAGACCATCCTGGCCATCACGGCCATCAAGGATCCGGGCAAGCTGGCCGACGCCATCATTCCCCATCTCAAGGTGGACTTCGCCCGCAAGCAGGCGGTGCTCGAAATCCTCGACGGCATGAAGCGCCTGGAGGCCGTCTACGGCCACATCCTCGGCGAGATCGAGATCGTGACCATCGAGAAGCGGGTCAAGGGCCGGGTCAAGAGCCAGATGGAGAAGAACCAGCGGGAGTACTACCTCAACGAGCAGATCAAGGCCATCCACAAGGAGATGGGCCGGGAGGAGGATCCGCAGGCCGAGGCCGCCGAGTTGGAGAAGCAGCTCGAGGCCAAGGTCATGCCCGAGGAGAGCCGGGAGCGGGTGCGCAAGGAGATCAAGAAGCTCCGCCAGATGCCCCAGAGCTCGGCCGAGTACACCGTGGTCCGCAACTACGTGGACTGCGTGCTGGAGCTGCCCTGGGGCGAGCTCAAGGATGCCAAGATCGACATCGCCGAGGCCCGGCGCATCCTGGACGAGGACCACTACGGCCTGGAGAAACCCAAGGAGCGCATCCTGGAGTACATGGCCGTGCAGAGCCTGGTGGAGGCCATCAAGGGCCCCATCCTCTGCCTGGTGGGGCCTCCCGGCGTGGGCAAGACCTCTATCGCCCGTTCCATCGCCCGGGCCATGGACCGCGAGTTCGTGCGCCTGTCCCTGGGCGGCGTGCGCGACGAGGCCGAAATCCGCGGCCACCGGCGCACCTACGTGGGCGCGCTGCCGGGCAAGATCATCCAGTCGCTCAAGCGCTGCAAGTACAACAACCCCGTGCTCTGCCTGGACGAGGTGGACAAGATGAGCACGGACTTCCGGGGCGACCCCTCGGCCGCGCTGCTGGAGGTCCTGGACCCGGAGCAGAACGTCTCCTTCAACGACCACTACCTGGACCTGGACTACGACCTGTCCCGGGTCTTCTTCATCACCACGGCCAACACCCTGCATTCCATCCCGCTGCCCCTGCAGGACCGCATGGAGATCATCCGCCTGCCGGGCTACCTGGAGACCGAGAAATTCAAGATCGCGGAGCAGTTCCTCCTGCCCAAGCAGCGCGAGCAGCACGGCCTCAAGGAGGGCAACCTGGCCCTTTCGGAGAACGCCCTCATCGAGCTGGTGCGCCGCTATACCAAGGAGGCCGGGGTCCGCAACCTGGAACGCAAGCTGGCGGCCGTGTGCCGCAAGGCGGCCATGAAGGTGGTCGAGGGCGGCGACCGGGACAAGACCGTGGCGGTCACGGTGCAGAACCTGGCCAATTTCCTGGGCGTGCCCGAGTTCCGCTACGGCGAGCGCGAGGACAAGGCCCAGGTGGGCGTGTGCAACGGCCTGGCCTGGACCCAACTGGGCGGCGAGATGCTCACCGTGGAGGTGGCGCTCATGCCCGGCTCGGGCAAGGTGGAGTTCACCGGCAAGCTCGGGGACGTGATGCAGGAGTCGGCCAAGGCCGCGCTGTCCTACATCCGCTCCCGCTCGGACGTCTTCGGCCTCAAGCGCGACTTCCACAAGGACATCGACATCCACGTGCACGTGCCCGAGGGAGCCACGCCCAAGGACGGCCCCTCGGCGGGCATCACCCTGGCCACGTCCATGGTTTCGGCCCTGCTGAACATCCCCGTGCGCAACGACCTGGCCATGACCGGCGAGATCACCCTGCGCGGCCGGGTCCTGCCCATCGGCGGCCTGCGCGAGAAGCTGCTCGCCGCCCACCGGGGACTGCTCTCCACCGTGCTCATCCCGGCCGAGAACGAGAAGGACCTCAAGGAGGTTCCGGCCAGCATCCTCAAGGACCTGGAGGTCGTGAAGGTTGAGGGCATGGACGAGGTCCTGGAGCGGGCCCTGCTTTGCGAGGGCGGGGAGACGATCTTCTGTGGCCGGGACGCCCCGCCCGCGCCCCTGGCCACCGGGCTGGTCAAGGAAGAGTACCAGCGGCCGCACTGACGGCCCGTCGGGAAACGAAAGCCCCCGGAGCGGCGACGCTCCGGGGGCTCTTTTCGTCCGCGCTGTCGGGAGCGCTACTTGGCGCCCAGCTTGCCCATGAAGTTGTCGTTGATCCAGTGCGAGTCCCACCATTCCACGGGGGTCACCGGAACGCCCGAAATGAGTATGCCGAAGTGCAGGTGGTCGCCCCCGGCCATGCCCGTGGCGCCGGTGCGGCCGATGATCTGGCCCTTCTTGAGGCTGTCGCCTTTCTTCACGTCGATCTGCGAGAGGTGCGAATAGAGGCTCTGCAGGCCCATGCCGTGATCGATGATCACGGCGTTGCCGTAGATGCCGATGAAGTCGGCCTCGATCACCACGCCGTCGTTGGCGGCGGGCACGGGAGCGGCTTGCAGGCTGGCCAAGTCCACGCCCAGGTGCGTCTGGTGGTCCACCTTGCGGCCTTGGTAGTAGTAGTCGCGGGCGTCCGCGAATCCTGCCCGGGGCGCGGCGTTGGGCAGGCGCAGGAACGGACCGCGCCAGAGCGGTTCGGCTGCGGTCTGCCGTCCCAATTGTTCGAGCAGGGCCGCGTTTTTGTCTCGCAAGTCGCTGTTGACCTTGAGGAACAAGTCGATGGGCCGGGAGATGTCCGGGTAGATGCTCTGGAACTGGGGCATCTTGTCTTCGAGGAAGTTGTCCGAGATGTTGATGGTGTCGAAGCGGAACCGGCGCGGGATGGCGTTCACCGGCACGGAGCGGGAGCGCTCGTTGCCGGCCTTGTCGGCGGCCATGAGCGTGGGCTTGAACTGGGCCGCCTCCACGTCCCAGGGGAAGGCGAACAGGCAGGCGTACTTGCCGTTCTTCATGCGGAAGCCGGGGAAGAAGCGGGCGCCGACGTTCACGCCGGTTTTCCCGGGCTCCTCGGAGATGGTGTAGACCACGAGGCAGGAGCCTCCCTGGTTCACGTTGTTCTGGACCGTCTCCAGGTCCACGCGGGGCGGGGTCAGGTCCACGGTGTAGGTGCGGGAGAGCGTCGCGCCTCCGGCGTGGCCGAAGGGGTAGAGGGAGGCGTCGCGCGCCTTGACGCGGATCTCCAGGGGGCCTTCCTTGATCTCCTGGGGCAGGACCAGGTCGGTCTCAAAGGCGTGGGCCCGCTCCAGCTCCTTGTGCAGCAGGGAGATTTCCCGGCCGTTCTGGGCCACGACCACGTCCACGGACTTCAGGCCCGAGCCGAGGTCGCTGACCGCCAGGTGCAGGGGCGCGGCCACGGTGACGTATTGCCCCTCGGGCAGCAGCGCCACCAGGGGCGCGTCGGTGTCGCGGAAGACGATGATGCCTCCGCCCAGGACCAGCACGGCCAGGGCGGCCCAAAGCACGAGTTGCACGAAACGGGTGGTCGCGGATTTCTGCGTCATGATGCTCCTGCCTGTGGAAAAGTTTCTAGAAATTGTCTACGCTCAAAACGCGGCAGGGGCAACCCCGGCCGGGGAGCAGGGCATGGATGGCGGAATCCTGGTGATGGGAGCGGGAAATCCGCTCATGCGCGACGACGGGGCGGGCGTGCTCGCGGTGCGCGCGCTCATGGCCGAGTCCTGGCCCGAAGGCGTGGAGTTCGAGGACGCCGGGACCTTCACCCAGGACTTCTTTCATCTCCTGGATCGCTATTCCGGCGTGCTCATCCTGGACGTGGCCCGCTTCGGAGGCGCGCCCGGCGAGGTGCGCGTGCTGGACGGGAAGGACATCCTGGCCGGAAGCGGGCCCCGGGTGTCGCTGCACGAGCTGGACCTGGCGGAGTCGCTCCGCCTGGCGCGGGAACTGGGCGCGCCGCCCCGGCTGCGGCTGGTGGTCATGGAGCCCGGGGACACCGGCTTCGGCCTGGAGCCCACACCGGAGATACGGGCGGCTCTGCCCCGGATGATCGAGGCCGCCCGAGGCGAACTGCGCCGTCTTCTGGACGCCGGTCAGCCCTGAGACTTTTCTTCCAGCGCCTCCATGAGGCTGATGGTCAGCTTGAGGAAGTCGGCCTCGGTGAGGATGCCCACCAGCCGCCCCTTGTCCACCACGGGCAGGCAGCCGTACTTGTGGTTGAGCAGGATTTCGGCCGCGGACCTCACCGTGGTGCCGGGCTCCACGGTCTTCAGGTCCGTGCGCATGATCTCCTTGATGGGGATGCCGGCGTCGATCTCGTCCTGGGTCTCCGGGTCCACTTCGGCCAGTTGGGAGACCGTGGCCGAGAGCAGGTCCCGGTGGGTCAGCAGGCCGATGAACATGGTGTCCTTGGTCACGATGGGGATGTGGCGGATGCGCTGGAGCTTCATCAGGGCCCGGGCCGAGAGCAGGGTGTCGGTCTCGCGCAGGGAGTAGACGGACTTGGTCATGATGTCGGCGACGGTGAGCATGGCGGATTCCCCTCTGTTCCTCCATTCTTTCCCCGAAGGGCCCTTCCGTGTCAAGCGGAGAACCCCGGCGGGGAGGGGATGCTTTGTTGACTTGGGGGGGCAAACATGGTTTTGCAACGGCTGACGGAAAAGAGAGGGGGAGCGGCGTGTCCGTGATCGATCCGAAGCGGCTGCGCGAGCGCATGGTGCGCGAGCAGATCGAGGCCCGGGGCGTGCGCGACCCGGGCGTGCTCGAGGCCATGCGCCAGGTGCCGCGCCATCTCTTCGTGGAGCCCGCGCTGGTGCCCAAGGCCTACATGGACGCCCCCCTGCCCATCGGCGAGGGCCAGACCATCTCCCAGCCCTACATCGTGGCCCTGATGACCGAGCTGCTCCAGGTCAAGCCGGGGATGAAGATTCTGGAGATCGGCACGGGATCGGGCTACCAGGCCGCGGTCCTGGCCCAGCTGGGGGCCACGGTCTACACCGTGGAGCGCATCAAGCCGCTGTTCTTCGCGGCCCGCAAGCGCTTCATGGACATGCGGCTGTTCAGCATCAAGCCCAAGCTGGACGACGGCACCCTGGGCTGGCCCGAGGAGGCCCCGTTCGACGGCGTGCTGGTCACGGCGGGCGGCCCCCAGGTGCCGCCGCCCCTGGTGGACCAGCTGGCCGATCCGGGCCGTCTGGTGATCCCCGTGGGCGAGGGCCGGCGCGACCAGAAGCTCATCCTGGTGGAGAAAAGCGGGGGCCGCGTGGCCACCACGGACATGGGCGGCGTGGCCTTCGTGGACCTCGTGGGCGCTCATGGTTGGGGCGCCTGACGTTCGCGCCGGTTGGCTTTTGTGACAAGGTCCGTTAGATTTCCCTGGCCGGGCGACCGGCCGAAGACTCGTCAAAGAAGGTAGATGACATGACCCAATCCTGCGGCAGCTGCTCTTCCGGTTCCAAGGGCGGCGAAAAGACCGACCCGAAGCTGGCGCTTCAGAACGAACTCATCAGCTCCACCCTGGCGCGCATCAAGTACAAGCTCTTCGTCATGAGCGGCAAGGGCGGCGTGGGCAAGAGCTCCGTGGCCGTGAACATCGCCGCGGCCCTGGCGGCCAAGGGCTACAAGGTCGGGCTCATGGACGTGGACATCCACGGCCCCAGCGTGCCCCGGCTCCTGGGCCTGCACGGCCAGCTGGACGTGGATCGGGGCAGCCTGATCCTGCCCAAGCGCCACGGCGACAACCTGCATGTGGTCTCCATGGAGTCCCTGCTCCAGGACCCGGACCAGGCCGTGCTCTGGCGCGGTCCCATGAAGACCTCGGCCATCCGGCAGTTCATCTCCGACGTGCAGTGGGGCGACCTGGACTTCCTGGTGGTGGACTCCCCTCCGGGCACCGGCGACGAGCCCATGACCGTGCTGCGGACCATCCCCGAGGCCCTCTGCGTGGTGGTCACCACGCCCCAGGAGGTCTCCCTGGCCGACGTGCGCAAGGCCATCAACTTCCTCCAGTACGCCCAGGCCAACATCCTCGGCGTGGTGGAGAACATGAGCGGCCTGATCTGCCCGCACTGCGGCAAGGGCATCGACCTGTTCAAGAAGGGCGGCGGCCGCGAGCTGGCCGAGCAGTACGGCCTGGAGTTCCTGGGCGCCGTGCCCCTGGACCCCGCCACTGTGGTGGCCGGTGACCGGGGCGTGCCCGTGGTGCTTCTGGAGGAGGACACCCCGGCCAAGCGTGCCCTGCTGGAACTGGGCGACAACGTGGCCCGGGCCGCGCACGACAGCCTGGAAGCGGCCTCCACGATCCACAAATAGGCGGTTGAGCGCATGAGCCAGTTCAACTTGGCGAATTCCCTGACCATGGCGCGGATCGTGGCCGTGCCGGTCATGGTCTTTCTGCTCTACTTCCCCAATCCGTTCATCTGCTGGGTGGCGGCGCTGTTCTTCGTGGCCGCCTCGGTGACGGACATCTTCGACGGCATCGTGGCCCGCCGCCAGGGGCGCATCACCACCCTGGGCAAGTTCCTGGACCCCCTGGCCGACAAGCTGCTCATCAGCTCGGTGCTGGTCATGCTCGTGCGCCTGGAGTGGGCCCCGGCCTGGGTGGCGGTGCTCATCATCTGCCGCGAACTGGCCGTGACCGGGATGCGGGCCGTGGCGGCGGAGAAGGGCGAGGTCATCGCGGCGGACCGCTTCGGCAAGCTGAAGACCATCACCCAGATCGTGGCCCTGACCCCGCTCATCCTGCACTACCCCGTGTTCGGGCTGGATTCCGCGGCCATCGGCACGATCCTCTTGTATATCGCGCTGTTGCTGACGCTTTTCTCGGGCGGGAATTATCTGTACAATTTCTATAAAAACTGGTTACTATCCGAATAGGCTGGAGAATAACGGAAAAGGAAGGAGACCCGGAACCGTGGATTCCGACAGCCGCCTCGTGCGCATCACCAACTGCCTCCAGACCATCCTGGAGCTGGAGCCCGAACTCCGCAAGCTGGAGTTCGGGCACACGCTTCTCGATGAGTTCGAGGTGTTGAAGAACTTTCTTGAGCGCATCGACGAGGTGGAGCTGTCCGAGTCCGACGTGGACCGCATCGAGCGGGCCACGGCCAATTTCCTGGAGGAACTGCGGGAGCCCCTGGCCCAGATCGCAGCCACGGCCGGACCCGGCCACAGGCTTCAGTGAGAGGCTATGCTGGCGCGTCGCTTTCTGGTCGGTTTCCTCATCCTCCTGAACCTCTTCCTCTTTTTTCGGCTCATTTGGAGCGACCAGGGGTTGTTCGCCTACATGACGCTCAGGAACCGCTACGAACAGCTCCAGGCCCAGATCGACGAGGCGGACAGGAAGAACCTGGACCTGAGCCAGGACATCCGGCGGCTCAAGTCGGACCGGTCCTATCAGGAAAAGGTCATCAGGGAGCGGCTCAAGTACGTCAAGGACAACGAGATCCTATACCTCCTGCCCGGAGAGTCCGATAAACCCCTGGGGGATGGCGCGGATGACAAAAAAGATTGAGTGGTACCAGGAAGTCCTCTCGCTGGAGCCGGGTTCCAAGGTCTTTTTCGCCCTGGCCAAGCTCTTCGTCGAGACGGGACAGCTGGAAGCGGCAGTGAACACCCTGCGCCAGGGCTTGGACCGCCACCCCGACTTCCTGGAGGCCCGGCTGCTGCTGGCCCAGGTGCTCGTCCGCCTGGAGCGCCCGGGCGAGGCCGCCCTGGCCATCGAGCCCGTGACCAGGGCCCTGCGGGTCTACCCTGATTTCTGGCGGCTCTGGGCCCAGAGCGTGGTGGACGTCCAGCGCGACTTCGCGGTCTTCCTCATGCTCGTGGCCTCGCACTTCACCGAGAAGCCGGTGCAGTGGATGGACGTGGTCCTGGAGGGCGTGAACTCCCTGTCCACCCGCCTGGTGGGCCCGCCCCCGCCGCCCGCCGAGCCCGCCCAGGACCGGCCCGCCCCGGCCGCGCCCCGGGCCCGCGCCGTCGTCCCCGGCGAGGCCCCGGCGGCCGAGGAGGCCCTTCGGTTCCCGGGCGCGGGCAGCCTGCGCACGCGGACCATGGCCGACCTGCTGGCCTCCCAGGGCGACTATTCCGGAGCCCTGGCCATTTACAAGGAACTTTGGATGGGCGCCCAGCCGGGCTTCGAGCGCGACGACCTGGCCGGGCGCATTGAAAAGATGGAGACGGAGCTGCGCGAGGGCGGTCCGGCGTCGCGGCCGGACATGGAGGCGGAGGACGCCTTCAGCCGCCACGCCAAGAACCGGCTCATCGGCACGCTGGAAGCCCTGGCCGCCCGCTTCGAGGCGCGCGTCCGGGCCTGAGACCGGGCGGCCTTCCGGCCCCCGTTCGTGATCATCCGCCCGGACGTCCGGGCCTGAGAAGTGAGGCTTGTCCTTGTTGCGACGTTTTCTGTTTTTCACTCTGCTTCTGACCCTCATCGCGGGGTGCGCCTCCATGGACGACACCTGGGAGGGCACCAAGAGCGCGGCCAAGTCCGCCTGGTCCACCACCAACGAGATGGTCAATCCCAACCCTGAGATCGACGTCGACCGCTATAAGATGGAGAACCCCAACCAGGAGAAGCTGGCGCGGCTGTTCACCTCCGTGGACCAGCACCTGCTCCGGCTCATGCGCTTCGTGGGGGACCAGGACCTGCACCCCACCGAGGAGTGGATCAACCTCCTGTTCCAGCGCTTCCCCTGGATCAACGGCCTCATCGTGGCCGACGGCGAGGGCCGCATCCTGGACCGCCGCCCGCCGCAGCCGGTGAAGCCCTTCAGCCATCCGCTCTGGTTCGAGGCCGTCTGGCGCGACACCATCCTCAAGAGCGTGGTGGACAACACCGAACTCGGACCGGAACTGTACTTCGGCACGCCGATCTACAAGGACGTGAGCCTGAACGGGCTCATCGTGGTGCACTTCGACCCCCGCACCCTGTTCAGCTTCTGTCCCGAGCCGGACCAGCTCATCATCATCGCGCCCGGCCGCGGGGTCTGGACCCCGAACAAGGCCGTGGACACGGCCGCCCTCGGCCAACTGCCCTGGGACGAGATCCTCAAGGACCACGTCAACGGGCAGGTGGAGGCCGGCGGCAAGCACTATACCTGGATCGCCCGTTACGTGGGCCGCGATCTCTTCGTCTACCTCACCGAGAGCGTGGACCCCAAGATCGACGGCCGGAGCTGGTTCTTCTAGCGGACCACGCGTAGAAAACGGAGAATGTCATGGCTCCCCAGATCACCGTCACCGAACACCTCCTGCTGCATCAGAAGAGAACCCCCACGGCCACCGGCCGCTTCACCCGGCTGTTCAACGAGATCATCCTCTCGGCCAAGATCATCTCCCGCGAGGTGACCAAGGCCGGGCTGGTGGACGTTCTCGGCTTCACCGGCGACACCAACGTCCAGGGCGAGGAGGTCCGCAAGCTCGACGAGTACGCCAACCGCGTGCTCATCCACCGCCTGTCCCGCTGCGGCGTGCTCTGCGCCATGGCCTCGGAGGAGAACGCGGACGTCATCGAGATCGCCGCCGGACTGCCCGTGGGCGAGTACATCCTCATCTTCGATCCCCTGGACGGCTCCTCGAACATCGACGCCAACGTGAGCATCGGCACCATCTTCTCCATCCTGCGCCGCAAGACCCCGGTGGAGGGGCCGCTGCTCTCCAGCGACGTGCTCCAGAGGGGCGCGGAGCAGGTGGCCGCCGGGTACATCGTCTACGGCTCCTCGACCATGCTCGTGTTCACCACCGGCGACGGCGTGCACGGCTTCACCCTGGATCCGGGCGTGGGCGAGTTCCTGCTCTCCCATCCGAACATCCGCATCCCGGAGCAGGGCCGGATCTATTCCGTGAATGAGGGCTACCAGAACTACTGGGACGCGCCCACCCGCCAGGTCATGGAGTATTTCAAGAACTCCGAGGGCGCGCGCCGCAAGCCCTACAGCCTGCGCTACATCGGCTCCCTGGTGGCCGATTTCCACCGCAACCTGCTCTACGGCGGCGTGTTCCTCTATCCGGCGGACGGCCGCGACCCCAAGAAGCCCGGCGGCAAGCTGCGGCTCATGTGCGAGGCCAACCCCCTGGCCATGGTGGTGGAGCAGGCAGGCGGCCTGGCCACCGACGGGGTGCGCCGCATCCTGGACATCGAGCCCGAGCACCTGCATCAGCGCGTGCCCCTGGTCATCGGGTCGCGCGACGACGTGCTCAAGATCAAGGAAATCTACGAGTCCGGTTCCTGATGCTCTGCCTCGGCATCGAATCCTCCTGCGACGAGACGGCCGTGGCCGTGGTCTCGGAGGGCGGACTGTTGTCCGAGCGCCTGGCCTCCCAGGCCGACATGCACGCCCTGTTCGGCGGGGTGGTGCCCGAGATCGCGGCCCGGGAGCACCTGAGCGTGCTGCCCGTGCTCTGCCGCGAGGCCCTGGCCGCCGCCGGGGCCGCCCCCGGCGACCTGGACGGCGTGGCCGTGGCCCGTGGCCCGGGCCTGCTCGGCAGCCTCCTGGTGGGCCTGTCCTTCGCCAAGGGCTTCTGCCTCGGCACGGGTGCGCGGCTCGTGGGCGTGAACCACCTGCACGCCCATCTCCTGGCCCCCGGGCTGGAGCGCGAGATGCTCTTCCCGGCCTTGGGCCTGCTCGTTTCCGGCGGGCACACCCACCTCTACCGCATGGACTCGCCGGGCTCGTTCCGGCTCCTGGGGCGGACCCTGGACGACGCGGCCGGGGAGGCCTTCGACAAGGTGGCCAAGCGGCTCAATTTCCCCTATCCAGGCGGTCGCTTTCTGGATGAGCTGGCCCAGGAGGCCGAGCCGGATCACGGCCTCTTTCCGCGCGCCTACATCGACAACGACAACCTGGACTTCAGCTTCAGCGGCCTGAAGACCGCCGTGGTCACCCACGTGGACGCCCATCCGGGCCTGCGCGCCGAGCGCATGGCCGGGGCCGGGGAGCCCTGGGGCCGGGGCGTGGACCGCGCGGCCCTGGCGCGGGTCTGCGCCTCCTTCAACTGGGCCGTATCTGATACCCTGCGCATCAAGGCCGAACGGGCCCTGGACCGCGAGCGGGGCATCCGGGCCCTGGTTGTGGCCGGGGGCGTGGCCGCCAATTCCGGCATCCGGGCGGCCATGCGTGATCTGGCCCGTCGACGGGGGCTGGAGCTGTTCCTGCCGAGCCCCAGGTTCTGCACGGACAACGCCGCCATGGTGGCCCACGCCGGGTTCCTGGCCTTGTCCCTGGGCCGCCGCCACGGCCTGGACCTGGAGGCCGTGCCCAGGGGCCGCGCCGTGCCCGAGGACTGGCTCCAGGGCGCGGACTGAGCGGACTTCACGCCGGGGCTTCTTGACAGCGGAGCCGCCTCGAACTACTCTTTCCATTCTAGCTGCATGTCACTATCGTGAACCGATTCTGGCCGGATTTCCCGTTCGGATCGGGCATGGGCGAAGCCGGAAAAAAGGAGATACCGTATGGCGATTCAGGTGACCGACGCCAACTTCCAGGACGAAGTGCTGAAGTGCGATCTGCCCGTGCTGGTGGACTTCTGGGCGCCCTGGTGCGGCCCCTGCCGGGCCATGGGGCCGGTGATCGATGAGCTGGCCGGCGAATACACGGGACAGGTCAAGATCTGCAAGATGAACGTGGATGAGAATTCGGCCACTCCGAGCAAGTACGGCATCCGCGCCATCCCGACCCTGATCCTGTTCAAGGGCGGCGAGGTGCTGGACCAGACCACCGGCGCCGTGTCCAAGAGCAGCATCAAGGAAATGCTCGCCAAGAAGGCCCTGGGCTGAGACGAATGAAGAATTACGACGCCGTCGTCATCGGGGGCGGTCCGGCAGGCATGACGGCCGCCCTTTATCTTTTGCGGGCCGGGGCCTCGGTGGCCCTGGTGGAGAAGCTCTCGCCCGGCGGCCAGATCCTGATGACCTCGGAAATCGAGAACTACCCCGGTTTCCCCAAGGGCATCAAGGGCTATGAGCTGGCGGACCTGATGGCCGAGCAGGTGGGCGTCCATCCCCACGACACCCTCAACGACGAGGTGCGCGAGATCCGCTCCGAGGGCAAGCGCCACCAGATCCTGGTGGGCTCCGACTGGATCGAGGCCAAGGCCGTGATCCTGTGCTCAGGGGCGCGCTACCGCAAGCTCGGGGTGCCCGGCGAGGAGGCCTTCATCGGCCGGGGCGTGTCCTACTGCGCCCTGTGCGACGGCAACTTCTTCCGCGACCGCGTGGTGGCCGTGGTGGGCGGCGGCAACTCGGCCCTGGAGGAGGCGCTCTACCTCTCCCGGCTGGTCAAGAAGCTCCACCTCATCCACCGCCGCGACGAGTTCCGCGGCTGCAAGTGCTACCAGGACAAGTGCCTGACCCATCCCAAGATGACCGTGCACACGAGTTCCGTGGTCCAGGAGATCGCGGGCGACTCCGAGGTGCGCGCGGTCCAGGTCAAGAACCTGAAGAGCGGCGAGGTGGGCGAGATTCCCGTGGACGGCGTGTTCATCTTCGTGGGCTTCGAGCCGGTGATCGACTTCGTGCCCGCGGCGGTTGCCCGCGACAAGCACGGCCTCATCACGGACCTCGAGATGCGCACCAACGTGCCGGGCATCTTCGCGGCCGGCGACATCCGCTCCAAGAACTGCCGCCAGGTGGCCACCGCCGTGGGCGACGGCGCCACCGCGGCCACCGCGGCCTTCGCCTATCTGGAACAACTCGATGCGTAGACGGCTGTTCGTTCCGGCCCTGTTCCTCCTGCTCCTGGCCTTCCAGGGCTGCGGACTGATCGACTATTACTTCCTGCCCAAGCCCGAGGACACGGCCCAGGAGCTGTTCGAGGCGGGCATGGACGCCATGCAGGAGAAGAAATACGGCGACGCCGCCGAGTACTTCTCCAAGCTCAAGGACCAGTTTCCCTTCAGCCCCTTCACGCTGAAGGCCGAGGTGTCCCTGGGCGACGCCTACTTCCTGGACGAGAAGTACCCCGAGGCGGTGAACGCCTACAAGGAATTCGAGTCCCTGCACCCGCGCCACGAGGACACGCCCTATGTCCTGTTCCAGATCGGGCTGTCCAACTTCAACCTCTTCAAGTCCTTCGACCGGCGCATGTCGCCCATCGAAGAGGCCCTGGAATACTTCCAGCGCGTGCGCGAGTCCTACCCGAACTCCAAGTACGCCAAGCCGGCCGCCGACTATGTGGTCCAGTGCCGCCGCAAGCTGGCCGAGCACGAGCTGTACATCGCCGACTTCTTCTGGCGCACGGACCAGTACGGCCCGGCCTGGAACCGCTACCGCTACGTGGTGGAGAACTTCCAGGACCAGCCGGACTTGCGGGATTACGCCCGGCGCCGGGCGGAATACGCCTACTACGAATACCAGAAGACCCTGACCCAGGAAGAGCGCGAACGCATCGAGGGCGGCTGGAAGCAATGGCTCAAGAAGTGGCTTTGATGACGGGAGGAAGGCGGTCCTTGGGCCGCCTTTTCGTTTGATATGACGCAACGCGGACTCTTTCCCTCCTGGCTGGACGGCTCCCTGGCGCGCGACGCGTCCTTCGGCCGGGCCTACGCCGCCGTGCCGGACGCCCGCCGGGCCCTGCTCAAGACGGCCATCGCCCGGCTCTGGGACTGGTGCGCCCCGGCCGAGGCCCTGCATCGCCGAGCCGAAACGCTCTGGCGTTCCGGCCTGCGGAGCGTGAGCCTGGCGGAGCCGCGCCGGTTCGCGATGATGCTTTTCGATGCCGGGGAGACTTCCCCGTCCCGTCTGCTGGCCGCCCTGGTTCCGGCCCTGGCCGCCGGAGTGCCCGATGTCCTGGCCGTGCGCCTGGGCGGCCGCGCCCTGCCTCCGGCGCCCCAGCTCCTGGCCCTGGAGCTGGCCGGAGTGGAGCGGCTGGCCCTGCTGTCGCGCGCGCGCTGCGCCGAACTGCTGGCGCACCTGGGCCAGGGCGGGGAGTCCGGCGCGGTCCTGGCCCTGGGCCGGGAAGCCGCCTCCGTCGTGGCCGAGGCCCGGCTCCATTCGGCCCGGCAGCGGGCCTGGACTCCGGGTTCCGGCCCGGCGGGCGTCTGGCTGGAGCGGGGCGCGGGCTCGGACCTGGAGGCCTTGGATTTTGCCCAGCAGGGGGCCGAAATCCACGTCTGGGGCGCTGGAAGGCGTTCCATTCCGGGCGGTTTTGTGAGACGATCCGGCACGTTCGAGACCTTCCTCCGGCAGGGCTACAGCGCCCTGTACGTCCCGGAGGCGCGGCGCGAGGCCTGTGCGGGCCGCGCTCCGCTGGTGCTCGGACCCGGCTGCGAGTCCTGTTGGCTCTGGCCGGACCTGGAAGCGTCCCTGTTCACGCCCCGCCGTGTCTGTTGGAGCGTGGACGGCTGATCCACCGACACGGACCCCGGAGCGGACGTGAGCAAGAAGAAGCCTTCCGGCAAGTATCTGTCCACTCTGCGCAACATCGGCATCATCGCCCACATCGACGCGGGCAAGACCACGCTGACGGAGCGCATCCTCTACTACTCCGGCCGCATCCACCGCATCGGCGAGGTCCATGAGGGCACGGCCACCATGGACTACATGCCCGAGGAGCAGGAACGCGGCATCACCATCACCTCGGCCGTGACCACCTGCCCCTGGCGGGACTGCCTGGTGAACATCATCGACACCCCGGGCCATGTGGATTTCACCATCGAGGTGGAGCGCTCCCTGCGCGTGCTCGACGGGGCCGTGGGCGTGTTCTGCGGCGTCTCCGGGGTGCAGCCCCAGTCCGAGACGGTCTGGCGGCAGAGCGAGCACTACCGCGTGCCCAAGATCGCCTTCGTGAACAAGCTGGATCGGCCCGGCGCGGACTTCGCCGCCGTGCTGGAGTCCATCGCCGCGCGGTTGCGGGCCCGGCCCCTGGCCCTGGCCGTGCCCGACGGCGAAGGCCCGGAACTGCGGGGCATCTTCGACCTCATCGAGGAGAAGCGGCTGGTCTTCGACCAGGCCGAGCAAGGCGCGGAGTTCGCTGTGTTCGACTGGACGGACGAGGAACGCGCGCGTCTGGCGCCCTGGCGCGAGAAGGTCCTGGAGGCCGCCGCCGAGGAGGCCGACGACCTGATGGAGCGCTACCTCTCCGGCGAGGACCTGGCTCCCGGGGAAATCCGCGCGGCCCTGCGCAAGGCCACCCTGGGCATGCGCCTGGTGCCCGTGCTGGCCGGTTCGGCGCTCAAGAACATCGGCGTGCAGCCGGTCATGGACGCCATCTGCCACTACCTGCCCGGCCCGGCCGAGGTGCCCCCGGCCGAGGGCCTCGACCCCGCCACCAAGTCCAGGAAGTCTTTCCCCGTCTCCCCGGACGCCCCGCTGTCGGCCCTGGCCTTCAAGGTCAGCCTCGACTCCGGCCGCAAACTCGTGCTCATGCGGCTCTATTCCGGCATGCTCCAGGCCGGGGACACGATCTACAACTCCACCCGGGGCGTGCGCGAGCGCGTGGCCCGGCTGTTCAAGCTCCACGCCGGGCGCAAGGAGCAGGTGGAGCAGGCCCTGGCGGGCGAGATCGTGGCCGCCGCCGGCATGAAGGACGCGCGCACCGGCGACACGCTCTGCCTGGAGTCCGATCCCCTGGTCCTGGAGCGCATCGCGGACTACAGGCCGGTGATCTCCGTGGCCATCGAGCCGCGCAACTCCGAGGAGTCCGGCAAGCTGGAAGAGGTGCTGGAGAAGTACCTCATGGAGGATCCCACGCTGGCGGTGAAGCACGACGAGGAGACCGGCCAGGTGGTCCTCTCGGGCATGGGCGAACTGCACCTGGAGGTCATCCTGGAGCGCATGTCCCGGGAGTTCGGCCTCGCGCCGCGTTCGGGCAAGCCCCAGGTGGTCTATCAGGAAACCGTGGGCGGCCGGGCCGAGGCCTTCGAGGAATTCCACCGCGAACTGGGCGAGGTCATGCATTACGGCGGCGTCCGACTCTCGGTCGAACCCCTGGCCCGGGACGCGGGCCGGGACGTGGTCCTGGAGGTGGACGCCCAGACCTGTCCGGCGGCCTGGCTGGAGGCCGTGGCCGAGGGGGTTTCCGACGGCCTGCAGAGCGGCGTGGTCAAGGGCTACCCGGTGCAGGACGTGCGCGTGCGCGTGCTCGAGCTGGTCCGCCGGGAGGGCGAGTCCAGCCCGGCCGGGTTCCGCATGGCCGCCGCCATGGCGCTCAAGAAGGCCCTGGCCGCCGCCAAGCCGGTGCTTCTGGAGCCCATCATGTGGATCGAGATCGGCGTGCCCGACGATTTCGTGGGCGAGGTGGTCGGCCTGCTGGGGGCCAAGGGGGCCAAGATCGAGAACCTGTTCGACCGGGCCGGACAGAAGGTGGTCCAGGCCCTGGCGCCGCTGTCGCCGCTCTTCGGCTTCTCCACGGACCTGCGTTCCGCCACCCAGGGCCGCGCGGGATTCGTCATGAAATTCTCCCGGTTCGACGTCCTGGGTTAGGACCGTGATCAGGAGGCCCGGCCGTCTTTGGTCCGGGCTTCACTTTTTCCGGCGCCCGTCGATAGGTGGAAACAGTGCCTCTGAATCAAAGTTTTTTGAAGATATAATTGCCAGTTGGTCGTGCTTTTGGGAGAGGTTGAAATGAACCTCCGGTGCGCCGGAGCGAGAAGGGGACCCATTATGCGCGGTACTGTGGTGGTCTGGCTGGCCGGGGTGGCGATCATCGTCATGATCACGGCGGCGTCCCTTGGTCTGGACTGGAAGTTTCTGGTTGCGGCGGGTGTCCTGGCCTTGGGGCTGTCGGCCTGGGCCGCCGCCCTGGCGAACCGCCTGTCCGGGGGGATTCGGTCCGCCGTCTCCGCCTTTCGCGAGAAACATGACCCCGAGGCCCTGGCCGCCGCTCCGGGCGAGGCCGGGGATCTGCTGGCTCCGCTGCGCGAGGAAGTCGCCGCCCTGCGGAAGGACGCCGTGTTCTTCGGCGGGGCCGTCCGGGCGGCCAACAACCCTCTGCTGGTCTGCGACCGCCAGGGCAAGATCGTCTTCGCCACCAAGCCGTTGCTGGACATTCTGCGCAAGCCCTCGGCCCAAGTGCTGGGCCTCACGGTGAGCCAGGCCTTCTACAACCGCGACGGCGCCTCGGTCACGGAAAAGGTCATGGAATCGGGCCAAGCCGTGGACAAGGAGGTCGAACTGGACCTTCACGACGGGCGCAAGCTGCCGATCCGTCTGGCCTCCAACGTCATCACGGACGCGGGGGGCAAGGTCATCGGCGCGTTCAGCTCGTTCATCGACCTTTCCCAGCGCGTGGCCGAAATGCGCCAGATTGAGGAACAGCGCGCCCAGGTGGCCGAGGTCGGCAAGGAAGTCTCCACCCTGGCCGAACGGGTGGCCTCGGCTTCCGAGGAGCTGTCCGCCTCGGCCGACGAACAGGCCCGGGGCGCGCAGAAGCAGAAGTCCCAGACAGACTCCGTGGCCACGGCCATGGAGGAGATGACGGCCACGGTTTTGGAGGTGGCCCAGAACGCGGCGGCCACGTCCCAGGCGGCCGACGAGGCCCGGACTTCGGCCCACCAGGGCGTGGACATGGTCGGCCAGGCCGTGCGGGGCATCAACCAGGTTTCCGAATCCGCGGGCAAGCTCTCCGAGGTTCTGGCCCAGCTCGATTCGCAGGCCGCCGAGATCGGCCGGATCATCAACGTGATCAACGACATCGCGGACCAGACCAACCTTCTGGCCCTGAACGCGGCCATCGAGGCCGCCCGGGCGGGCGAGGCCGGGCGCGGTTTCGCGGTGGTGGCCGACGAGGTGCGCAAGCTGGCCGAGAAGACGATGACCGCCACCAAGGAGGTGGAGGAGGCCATCGGCACCATCCAGCAGCGTTCGCGCCACGCCACCGAGTCCATGGACGAGACGGCCCGACAGGTGCACGCCAGCACGGACCTCTCCAACAAGGCGGGCGAAGCGCTCCAGACCATCATGCAGCGCATCGAGGACATGGTCATGCGGGTCTCCCAGATCGCCGCCGCCGCCGAGGAGCAGTCCTCGGCCGCCGAGGAGATCAACCGCAACATCGAGGAGATCGCCCAGGTCGCCCGCGAGGCCGACGAAGGAGCCTCCCAGGCGGCCGTGGCCACCCGCGATCTGGCCGAACTGGCCCAGGAACTGCTCACCGTGGCTTCGCACTTCACCGGCGGCGGGCAGGAGGCGAGCAAGCTGCGCCAGTCCGAGGGCGAGATGAAGGGCGTGCTGCCCCGCATCACCCAGGACTATGTGCGCGAGGCCTACGGTCAGGACGCATTCGAGGCCATGCAGGAGAACATGGGCAAGCCCGTGTTCCTGCCCACGGCCAGCTATCCGGACCAGGTCCTGCATCAGATGGCCGAGTTCGTGGCGGGCCGCAAGGGCGGCTCCACCCGCGATTTCTTCCTCGGCATGGGCCGATACACCATCAAGGCCTTCCACAAGATGTACGGGCGCTACTTCAAGAACGAGGACCTCAAGACGTTCTACCTGCGCATGAACGACCTGCACGCCCAGCTGACCAAGGACCAGCCGGGCATCAAGCCGCCCAAGTTCAGCTACGAGGACAAGGGCAAGACCCTGTTCATGAACTACCGCTCCAAGCGCGGACTGTTCGACTACTTCGAGGGCATCCTTCTGGGCGCCGCCGAATTCAAGGGTGAGCGGGTCAAGATCAAGCTCATTCCCATGGACAAGGAGACCGCCCGCGCCGAGATCACCTTTCTCGACGCCGGAGCCGGGAAGTAGCCGGAGACAAACGGCGGGAGGCCGAGATGTCGGATGATCTGAACAGGCAGGTGTTCCGAGAGGAGGCGTATGATCTCCTGGGCGAACTGGAGACGACCCTGCTGGAGTTGGAGCAGACGCCCGGCGACCTGGACGTGGTGAACCGGGTGTTCCGGGCCCTGCACACCATCAAGGGCTCGGGCTCCATGTTCGGATTCGAGGACATCGCCGCCTTCACCCACGAGGTGGAGACGGTCTTCGACATGGTGCGCAACGAGGAGCTGGCCGTGACCACGGAGCTCCTCAATCTCGTGTTCCGCGCCCGCGACCACATCCAGAAAATGCTCGACGCCGACGGCGGGGCCGTGGACGCGGAGGTCCAGCGGGAAATCCTGGACGGCCTGGCCCGGGTGTCCGCCGCGCCGTCCGAACTGGCCGCCGCCGAGGAAGGTCCGGCTGGAGACGCCGCCCCTGAGGCCGCCCTTGGGGTCGAAGCGGGAGAGCCGGAAGCGGCCCCGGCCGCGCCCGAGGAGTGCGGGTATGCCGTGCGCATCCGCTTCCGGGACAGTCGTCCGCCCGAGGGATTCAGCCTTGAGCCGCTGCTGGAGGAGCTGGGCAAGCTCGGCCCCTGCGGCGTGTCCCCGGAGAAGGCGCTTGATCCGGCGAGCCCCGGCCCGGCCTGGAACGTGACCCTGCGCACCACGGCCACGGAAGAGAACATCCGCGACGTGTTTTTCTTCTCCGAATTCGACCTGGACGTGGAGGTCCGCCACCTGGACGACGCGGCCCAGGCCGGAGAGCCGGTCCGCGAGAGGGCGGCGAAGCCGCCCGTGGACAAGAAGCTCGGGGAGATACTCGTGGAGGAGGGGGCCATCGAGCCGGACGATCTGGCCGAGGCCCTGGCCCAGCAGAAGCCGCTGGGCCAGATCCTGGTGGAGTCCGGCAAGGTGGACAAGGAGCGGGTCGAGCAGGCCGCCGCCAAGCAGGCCCAGGCCCGGCGCGAGGTCGGGGAGAAACGGGCCGAGGAGGCCTGCGCAAGCCACCCCGAGGCCGTGTCCTCCATCCGCGTGGCCGCCGAGAAGCTGGACAACCTCGTGGACCTTGTGGGCGAGCTGGTCATCGTCCAGGCCCAGATTTCCCAGGTGGTGGGCGAACGCGCCGACCCCGTGCTCACGGCCCTGTCCGAGGAGCTGGAGCGGCTGTCCGACGCCCTGCGGGACAGCACCCTGGGCATCCGCATGCTGCCCATCGGCACCACCTTCAGCCGCTACCGCCGCCTCGTGCGCGACCTTTCGGCCGAGTTCGGCAAGGACATCGCCCTGGTGACCCAGGGCGCGGAGACCGAGCTGGACAAGACGGTCATCGAGCGCCTGGGCGACCCGCTCATGCATTTGCTGCGCAACAGCATCGACCACGGCATCGAACCCCCGGAGGAGCGCCTGGCAGCGGGCAAGTCCGCCCAGGGCACCATCCTCCTGGCCGCCGAGCACTCCGGCGGCGAGGTGCTCATCCGCATCAGCGACGACGGCCGGGGCATGGACGCCGAGGCCATCCGGGCCAAGGCCGTGGAACGCGGCCTGATCCAGCCCGAGGCCGAGCTTTCGGAGAAGGAGCTTTTCAAGCTCATCTTCGAGCCCGGCTTCTCCACGGCCAAGAAGCTCACCAGCGTCTCGGGCCGGGGCGTGGGCATGGACGTGGTCAAGCGCTCCATCGACTCCCTGCGCGGCAGCGTGGAGATCAGGAGCCGAAAGGGCCAGGGCTCGGAGATCATCATCCGCCTGCCGCTGACCCTGGCGATCATCGACGGCCTGCAGGTGCGCGTGGGCGACGCCTTCTTCGTCATTCCCCTGTCCCTGGTGGAGGAGTGCGTGGAGCTGGCCCGCCAGGACGTGGAGGAGGCCGGGAACCAGCGCATCCTCTATCTGCGCGGCGAGATCGTGCCCTACATCCACCTGCGCGATTGGTTCGAGGTGGACGGCGCTTCCCCGGCCATCGAGCAGATCGTCATCACCCGGGTGGAGGGCAGCCGCATGGGCATCGTGGTGGACAGCGTGATCGGGGAGCACCAGACGGTGATCAAGACCCTCGGCCGCGTCTACAAGGACGTGGAGGGGATTTCCGGCGCCACCATCAAGGGCGACGGGAGCATCGCCCTGATCATCGACGTGCCGCGTCTCGTGCGCGGCGTGGTGGCGGCCTCCCAATAACGGAAGCGGCGCATGGCGAACCGGGACGGCGACGGAGACGCGCGGCGGCGGGCGGTGGAGGCGTGCTCCGCCACGCCCAAGATGAGCGACACGGATTTCCGTCGTTTCAGCGAGTTCATCACCTCCGAACTGGGCATCAAGCTGCCCCCGGCCAAGAAGACCATGCTGGAGGCCCGGCTGCAGAAGCGGCTGCGCGCCCTGGGCCTGGCCTCGCACCGCGACTACTGCGAGTTCCTGTTCAGCCCCCGGGGCATGGAGCAGGAGCTGGCCCAGCTCATCGACGTGGTGACCACCAACACCACGCATTTCTTCCGCGAGCCCCGGCATTTCGAGATCCTGGCCGGGAAGGTGGTCCCGGACATCCTGCGGCGCAAGGGGCGCGGCCGGGTGGCGGTCTGGAGCGCGGGCTGCTCCACGGGCGAGGAGCCCTACACCCTGGCCATGGTCCTCTCGGAATGCGCCGAGGCCAATCCCGGATTCACCTTCTCCATCCTGGCCACGGACATCTCCACCCAGGTCCTGGCCCAGGCCAGGCGGGCCGTGTACGCCGAGGACCGCATCGAGGGCATCCCCGAGGCCCTCAAGCGCAAGTACCTGCTGCGCAGCAGGGACCGCTCCCGGCGGCTGGTGCGCATGGGGCCCGAGCTGCGCTCCGTGGTCAGCTTCCAGCGCCTGAACTTCATGCGCGAGTTCGACTTCCGGGAGGACCTGGACATCATCTTCTGCCGCAACGTGGTCATCTACTTCGACCGGACCACCCAGGAGGGATTGTTCAAGCGCTTTTGCGGCAAGCTCGTGCCCGGCGGCTACCTGTTCATCGGCCACTCCGAGAGCCTCGCGGGCATGGATCTGCCCCTGGTCCAGGTGGCCCCGACCGTGTACCGCAGAACCTGAGGAGCGGGAGGGATCGCGTGCGGAAATCCATTCGTGTGCTCATCATCGACGATTCGGCCGTGGTCCGGCAGACCCTGGCCCAGCTCCTCGGCTCGGACCCGGACATCGAGGTCATGGCCGCGGTGGTGGACCCCCTGGTGGCCGTGGAGAAGATCAAGAGCGAGGTCCCGGACGTCATCACCCTGGACATCGAGATGCCGCGCATGGACGGCCTCACCTTCCTGCGCAAGCTCATGAGCCAGCATCCGATTCCGGTGGTGGTCTGCTCTTCCCTGGTGGAGCCGGGCGACGAGACCACCTTGCGGGCCCTGGAATACGGGGCCGTGGAGATCGTGACCAAGCCCAAGGTGGGCACCAAGAAATTCCTGGAGGAGTCGGCCATCCGCATCTGCGACGCGGTGAAGGCCGCGGCCCAGGCCCGGATCAAGCCATTCCGGGGCGGCGGCCGGGACATGGAGGTCGCGCCCAAGCTCTCGGCCGACGCGGTGCTCGCCGCGGGCAAGCCGCAGGCCTTGCGCACCACGGAGAAGATCGCCCTGGTGGGCGCCTCCACCGGCGGGACCGAGGCCCTGCGGGTGTTCCTGGAAGCCATGCCCACGGACTGCCCGCCCCTGGCCATCGTCCAGCACATGCCCGAACACTTCACCCAGGCCTTCGCCAACCGTCTGAACGTCACCTGCCGGATCAGCGTGCGCGAGGCCCGCGACGGCGACTCCATGCTGCGCGGGCAGGCGCTCATCGCCCCGGGCAACAAGCACATGCTGCTCAAGCGCAGCGGCGCGCGCTACTACGTGGAGGTCAAGGACGGGCCCCTGGTCTCGCGCCACCGGCCTTCGGTGGACGTGCTTTTCCGTTCCGGGGCCAACTACGCGGGCAAGAACGTGGTGGCGGCGATCATGACCGGCATGGGCGACGACGGGGCCCGGGGCATGCGCGAGCTGTTCGACGCCGGGGCCTACACCATCGCCCAGGACGAGGCCAGCTGCGTGGTCTTCGGCATGCCCCAGGAGGCCATCAAGCACGGCGGGGTGCACAAGGTTCTGTCCCTGGAGGCCATCGCCGGGGAGATGGTCCGGCGCTGCAACGCGGGCTAGCCCTTCTTCCCCTCGTTGTGGCGGTAGAACATGACCTGCACCCCTTCCAGGGTGACCAGGCCCTCCTTGATCACGCCGTCCAGGAAGGGCAGGAAGGACTCGATCTTGCCCGGGGTGTCCACGATCTCGATGACCAGGGGCAGGTCCTCGGAGAGCCGTAATATCTTGGCCGTGTGCACCAGGCTGTTGGCTCCGAAGCCCGCGATGCCCCGAAGTACGGTGGCCCCGGCCAGGCCCTGGCGGCGGGCCTCCTCCACTATGACTTCGAAGACCGGGCGGCCCTTGTGGCGGTCGTTCTCCCCCACGAAGATGCGCAGTCGTTCGGCGTGGCGCGGCAGTGTCATGGCGGCCTCCGTGTGGTTGTGGGCGCGGCGTTTTTCCCCTAGACTCAGATGAGGCGGCCCAGGGCCATGCCCGCCAGCACCAGGCATAATCCCAGCGCCGACTGACCGGCCACGTTGGCGGCAGCGGCCAGGGCCTGGCCCAGGCGGAGCAGGGCGGCCGTCTCGAACATGTAGGTGGAGAAGGTGGTGAAGGCGCCCATGAAGCCGGTCAGGGCCGCCAGACGCCATTCGCCGGACAGCCCGGCGCGGTTCTCCAGAAGGCCCCAGACCAGCCCGAAGAGCAGGCACCCGGCCATGTTCACCGCGAAGGTGCCCACGGGCAGGTCCGAGCCCCAGAGGCGTTGGACGGCCCCGGCCAGCCAGTAGCGGCACAGCGTGCCGGCGGCCCCGGCCAGGGCCAGGATGGCGAGTTTTCGGATCACGGTCGAACTCCGTTCCCTGCATAGCAGCGTCCGCCCCGGGAGGAAAGCCCGCATGAGCCTGGAATGTGAATTGAAGTACCTCAACCCGGACCTGGACGCGGTGCGCGCGGCCCTGGGCAACCTGGGCGCGGAACGCCTGGGCCTGTGCTTCGAGGAGAACCTCGTGCTGGACGATCCGGCGCGTTCGCTGAAGCGGCGCGGCCTGCTCCTGCGGTTGCGCCGCGCCGGGGGCAAGGCCATCCTCACGGTCAAGCGTCCGGCCCGCATGGATTCGGCCTGCAAGGTCTGCGCGGAGCACGAAACCGTGGTTTCGGCCTTCGACGAGACCCTGGCCGGTCTGGACGCCCTGGGCTTCACCCCGGCCTTCGCCTACGAGAAGGTGCGCGAGGCCTGGCGGCTGTCCGGCTGCGAAGTCTGCCTGGACCGCCTGCCGTTCGGCGACTTCGTGGAGATCGAGGGCCCGGAGGAGGCCCTGCGCGCCTGCGCCACGGCCCTGGGCCTGGACGGCTGCCTGACCTCGCGGGAGACGTACCACGCCCTGAACATGGCCTGGCGCCGGACCCACGGCCTGCCCGAGGACGAGAGCTTCGTCTTCGTGGAGCCCGAGCGCTCGCGCCTCCGGGCCGAGGCCGGGGAGGCCGCCGGGACGTCGAGCGAGGGCTGATCGGAGCTCCGGGGCTCGACAGCCGCGAGCTTCGGCCTTATTATTTCGCGATGGGCCGCCAGGCCCGCATTTCTGGGGGACAGGCAGCATGAGCGACCACCTTTTCGGAGACCAGTTCCAGACCGGGACGATCTCCGAGAACGAAACCCAGGAGCCGCCCCGTTTCCGGGTGCTCCTGCACAACGACGACTACACCACCATGGAGTTCGTGGTGGAGGTGCTCATGCGCGTGTTCCAGAAGAGCGAGCCCGAGGCGACCACGATCATGCTGGCCGTGCACAACGAGGGGGTCGGCGTCTGCGGGGTATATACCTCGGAAGTCGCCGAGACCAAGGTGGACCTGGTCCACCGGATGGCCAAGGTGGCCGGTTACCCCCTGCGGTGCAGCATGGAAGGGGAATGACGTCACATGCTCAGCAAGGGATTGGAGAACGCCCTGACCGCGGCCGTGGCCGAGGTGAAGAGGCGCAAGCACGAATATCTGACCTTGGAGCACCTGCTCTACGCCCTTTGCCTGGAGCCCGGCGGCGAAAGCGTGCTCTCGGCCTGCGGCGCGGACGTGGCCAAGCTGCGGGAGCAGCTCCAGGGGTTCTTCACCGAGAATCTTGAGGTCCTGCCCGAGGGCGCGGAGTCCGAGGTCATCCAGACCCTCGGCGTGCGCCGGGTCCTGCAGCGCGCCGTGTGGCAGAAGCGGGCCGCGGGCAAGGAGACCGTGGAGGTCGGGGACGTCCTGGCCGCGCTCTTCGAGGAGGAGGACTCCTACGCGGTCTATTTCCTTCGCTCCCACGGCGTGTCCCGCCTGGACGTGCTGGAGCACATCTCCCACGGCATGCCCGCCTCCGAGCAGGGCGGCTGGGAGGCGACCCCGCGCCGTCAGGCTCCCGGCGGCCGTCCCGGCGCGCCCCAGCCCCAGGCCCCCGGCCCGGACCCGGGCAAGAAGTCGGCCCTGGAGGAGTTCACCTCCAACCTTACCGAGCGCGCCGCCCAGGGCGGCATCGACCCGCTCATCGGCCGTTCCGAGGAGCTGGCCCGCACGGTCCAGGTCCTGGCCCGGCGACGCAAGAACAACCCGATCTTCGTGGGCGATCCGGGCGTGGGCAAGACGGCCATGGCCGAGGGCCTGGCGCTCATGATCGTGGACAAGAAGGCCCCCCGCCAGTTCTGGGACTCCCAGGTCTACGCCCTGGACATGGGCGCGCTCCTGGCCGGGACCAAGTACCGGGGCGACTTCGAGGCCCGGCTCAAGGGCGTGCTGGCCGAGCTCAAGCGCGAGCCAGGGGCCATCCTCTTCGTGGACGAGATCCACACCATCGTGGGCGCGGGGTCGGTGAGCGGCGGCAGCCTGGACGCCTCGAACATCCTCAAGCCGTTCCTGGCCTCGGGCGAGGTGCGCTGCATCGGCTCCACCACCTACGAGGAATACAAGAATCATTTCGAGAAGGACCGGGCCCTGTCCCGGCGCTTCCAGAAGATCGAGATTTCCGAGCCCACGGTGGAGCAGACCGTGGACATCCTCAAGGGCCTCAAGCCCTATTACGAGGAGCACCACGAGGTGAGCTACACCCAGAACGCCCTGCGGGCGGCGGCCGAGCTGGCGGCGAGGCACATCAACGACCGCTACCTGCCGGACAAGGCCATCGACGTCATCGACGAGGCCGGGGCCCTGTACCGACTCTCGGGACGCCCGCGCAAGGACAACGCCATCAAGGTGGCGGATATCGAGAAGGTGGTGGCGCGCATGGCCCGCATCCCGGCCAGGCGGCTCACCGTGTCCGACCGGGGCAGGCTCAAGGACCTGGAGGAGGATCTGCGGGCCGTGGTCTTCGGCCAGGACGAGGCCGTGGCCGCGCTTTCCAAGGCCATCAAGCGGGCCCGCGCGGGCATGAAGCAGCCCGGCCGTCCCATGGGCTCCTTCCTGCTCACCGGCCCCACGGGCTGCGGCAAGACCGAGCTGGCCAAGCAGCTGGCCCGGGTGCTCGGGGTCCAGTTCCTGCGCTTCGACATGAGCGAGTACATGGAGAAGCACGCCGTGGCGCGGCTCATCGGCGCGCCTCCCGGCTACGTGGGCTTCGACCAGGGCGGCCTGCTCACCGAGTCCATCCGCAAGAATCCGCACTGCGTGGTGCTCTTCGACGAGATCGAGAAGGCCCACCCGGACGTCTTCAACATCCTGCTGCAGGTCATGGACTACGCCACCCTGACCGACAACAACGGCCGCAAGGCCGACTTCCGGCAGGTGGTCCTGCTCATGACCTCCAACGCCGGGGCTCAGGACATGGCCAAGGCGGGCATCGGCTTCACGCGCAACGACAAGGCCGACCGCAAGAGCACGAGCCTGAAGGCCATCGAGCGCCTGTTCAGCCCGGAGTTCCGCAACCGCCTGGACGCCGTGGTGCCCTTCGGCGCGCTCAATCCCGAGATCATGGCCCGCATCGTGGACAAGTTCATCGGCGAGCTGAACGGTCAGCTCAAGGAGCGCCGCGTCAGCGTGCGGCTCACCGAGGCGGCCCGGGCGCTCCTGGCTGAAAAGGGCTATGACCCGGCCTTCGGGGCCCGACCCATGGCCCGGGTCATTCAGACCGAGATCAAGGACGCCATCGCCGACGAACTGCTCTTCGGCGAGCTGCAGAAGGGCGGGGCGGTCGAGGTGGACGCCAGGCCCGAGGCCGAACGCGCGGCCGCGACCGGAACCGGCGGCTCCTCGGGAGACTTCCTCTTCCGCTTCGGCCCGTCCGGGGAACACGGGGCCGGCTGAACCTGAAACAAACGAGGCGGCCCAAGGGCCGCCTCTCTTCTTTAATTCATGGCCATCTACCGCCTCTTCGACGAACCGGTCTTCCCGGACCCGGGCGAGGCCGAACCCGACGGCCTCCTGGCCGTGGGCGGCGACCTCTCGCCCCTGCGCCTGATCAGCGCCTACTCCCAGGGCATCTTCCCCTGGTACGGGCCGGAGTCCCCCATCCTCTGGTGGTCGCCGGACCCCCGGCCCGTCCTCCTGCCCGAGGCCCTGCACGTGCCCAGGAGCCTGCGCCGGACGCTCAACTCCGGCCGCTTCTCCTTCACCCTGGACCGGGACTTCGCCGGGGTCATCCGGGCCTGCGCGATCCAGCCCCGGCCCGGGCAGAACGGCACCTGGCTCGTGCCGGAGATGATCGAGGCCTATGAGCGGCTGCACCACCTGGGGCACGCCCACAGCCTGGAGGTCCGCACGCGCGGGCCGGAGGGCCCCCTGGTGGGCGGGCTCTACGGCCTGGCCCTGGGCCGGGCCTTCTTCGGCGAGTCCATGTTCCACGAGGTCCCCGAGGCGTCCAAGGCGGCCCTGGCCATGCTCATGCGCCTGCTCGGCGTGCGCGGCTACCACTTCCTGGACTGCCAGCAGGCCACCCCGCATGTCCTGCGCATGGGCGCGACGGAGGTGTCGCGGGCCGAATTCCTCCGGCGGCTGGCCGCGGCCGTCCGCTTCCCCACGGAAGAGGGTTCCTGGACCGACTTCGAGGCCCAGCTCGCCTGAATCAGACGGCCAGGGCCGTGGCGGGCCGCGCGGGCAGGGTGGCGGTTTCCCGCTTCCCGCCGCCGTGGCACAGCGCGCGGAAGCGTTCGGCGTGGTTCACGAATGCCCGCGCCACATCAGGGTCGAACTGGCTGCCCGAGCAGCGCCCGACTTCGTCCACCACCCTCTCGAAGGTGCGGGCCGGGCGGTAGGGGCGGTCCTGGAGCATGGCCGACACCGAGTCGGCCAGGGCGATGACCCGGGCCCCGAAGGGGATGGACGCGCCCGCCAGCCCGGCGGGATAGCCCTTGCCGTCGAAGCGTTCGTGGTGGTGCAGGATCATCTCCACCACCCCGGCCTCGGCCAGGGGCCGCACCGGCCGCACGATCTGCGCGCCGATGGCCGGGTGGCGGCGCAGCTCGCCCCATTCGGCCACGCTCAGCGGGCCGGTCTTGCGCAGCAGGGCGTCGGAGACGCCGATCTTGCCGATGTCGTGCAGGTGCCCGGCCAGGTGGATCAGGTCGGCCTGGAGCGGGGCCGCGCCCTGGAGCAGGGCCAGCTCCCGGGCCAGGTCGGCCACCTCGTCGGAATGGCGCCAAGTGTGGTGGTCCTTGGCGTCGATGGCGTTGCCCAGGGATTCCGCGAACTGGTGCAGGATGAGGGCGATGCAGCCGCAGGACGCGCCGGAAGCGGGGCGCTGCTCACAGGATGGGGACGGGATCATGAAGAGCCTCCTGGTTTTCGGGACCGCTCGCGGCCGCCGTTGCCCCGGTCTTATTGAAAATGATTTTCAAAGTCAACATGCGAGGGTGAAAAAGGCCGCGCGGGGCGGCCTTTTCCGGGCGGTCAGCCCTGGACGGATTCCACGATGGGCCGGTGCTGGCTCAGGTCGTAGAGCCCCCGCAGGGCCACGGCCAGGCTGTAGTGGGGAATCTTCTCGAAGCGGATGAAGCCGATGTTCTTGCCCTCGGCCAGGGAGCAGAGCGGCGGCAGACCGCGCGGCACGGGGAAGGCCAGGAGCGCGGAGTCGATGGCCGCGAGCCTTGAGGCGTAATGCTCTTTGAGGTAGGACACGATCTGGTCCCGCTCCTGGAGCGTGAAGGCCTCCAGGATGACCTTGCGGCTGCTCTCCGGGTCGGGCGCGCCCTCGATGGCCGGGCCCAGGAGGGCGTTCCAGTCGTAGCCGCCTTCCTCGGCCGGATCCCAGGCGTGGCGGAAGAGGTGGACCTCCACGTCGCGGCGGCCCTTGAAGCTCTTGATGGTCATGGACAGGGCGTAGGCCCGCTCCACGGGCGGCGGGGCGGCGGGGGCGGCGAGGCGGATATCCATGCGGAACTCCCGGTTCAAACGTTGACGGAACCCATGGGTCTGCATACTGATTTTGAGTCCCGGAGACAAGGGAAGGCATGTCCGAATTTCAACTGGTGAGTGAATTCCGGCCCACGGGCGACCAGCCGGAGGCCATCGAGGCGCTGTGCGGGAACCTGACCGCCGGTGTGCGCGACCAGGTGCTCCTGGGCGTCACCGGCTCGGGCAAGACCTTCACCATGGCCCAGGTCGTGGCCCGGTTGGGCCGCCCGGCCCTGGTCCTGGCCCCGAACAAGACCCTGGCCGCCCAGCTCTACAACGAGTTCAAGACCCTCTTCCCGCACAACGCCGTCGAATATTTCGTCAGCTATTACGACTACTACCAGCCGGAGGCCTATCTCCCGCACACGGACACCTTCATCGAGAAGGACTCCTCCATCAACGACGACATCGACAAGCTGCGCCACGCCGCCACCCACGCCCTGCTCACCCGGCGCGACGTGCTCATCGTGGCCTCGGTGTCCTGCATCTACGGCCTGGGCTCGCCGGAGTACTACGCCAAGATGATCATTCCGGTGGAGGAGGGGCAGACCTTCCCCATGGAGTCCCTGCTCTCGCGGCTGGTGGAGGTGCACTACGAGCGCAACGATTACGACTTCCACCGCGGCACTTTCCGGGTGCGCGGCGACGCCGTGGAGATCATCCCGGCCTACGCCCGCGAGCGGGCCCTGCGTCTGACCTTCTTCGGCGACGAGATCGAGTCCATCCTGGAGACCGACCCGCTCACCGGCGCGGTCACGGCCCGGCTCAAGAAGACCGTCATTTACCCGGGCAGCCACTACGTCTCGGACCGGGACAACCTGAACCGGGCCATGGACGCCATCCGCGAGGAACTGCGCGGGCGTCTGGAGACCTTCCGCCAGGGAAACCGGCTGGTGGAGGCCCAGCGCCTGGAGCAGCGCACCCAGTTCGACCTGGAGACCATCGAGGAGCTGGGCTACTGCAACGGCATCGAGAACTACTCCCGCCACCTGGACGGCCGTTCCCAGGGCCAGCCTCCGGCCACGCTGCTGGACTACTTCCCCAAGGACTTCATCCTCTTCGTGGACGAATCGCACATCACCATCCCCCAGGTGGGCGGGATGTACAACGGCGACATCTCGCGCAAGACCACCCTGGTGGACTTCGGCTTCCGCCTGCCCTCGGCCCTGGACAACCGGCCGCTCAACTTCGACGAGTTCCTGGCCCGCGTGGGCCAGTCGGTCTACGTCTCGGCCACGCCCGGTCCCTGGGAGCTGGAGCGGGCCCAGGGCCTGGTGGTGGAGCAGATCATCCGGCCCACGGGCCTGGTGGACCCGGAGGTGGAGCGGCGGCCCACCGAGGGCCAGATGGACGACATCCTGGGCGAGTGCCGCAAGCGCCAGGCCCGGGACGAGCGCGTGCTCATCACCACCCTGACCAAGCGCATGGCCGAGGACCTCACCGACTACCTCAACGACATGGGCGTGACCGCCCGCTACCTGCACTCGGACATCGACACCCTGGAGCGCATGGCCATCATCCAGGCCTTGCGGGCCGGGGAGTTCCAGGTCCTGGTGGGCATCAACCTCCTGCGCGAGGGCTTGGACATCCCCGAGGTCACCCTGGTGGCCATCCTGGACGCGGACAAGGAGGGCTTCCTGCGCTCCACCCGCTCCCTGATCCAGACCTTCGGCCGCGCCGCCCGCAACGTGGAGGGCAAGGTCCTGCTCTACGCCGACGCGGAAACGCAATCCATGCGCGCGGCCCTGGAGGAAACCGCCCGGCGTCGCCTCCGCCAGTTGGAATACAACGAGAAAAACGGTATCACGCCGAAGACCGTGCGCAAGCGGCTGGAGAACGCCCTGGCCGACATCACCACCCGCGCGGCGGTGTCCGACGGCACGGACCTGGCCGCCGTGGCCGAGGATCTGGCCCGCTACGGCGTGGAGCCCAAGGGCCTGGAGAAGGAAGTGCGGCGGCTGGAGCGCGAGATGCGCGCGGCGGCCAAGGAATTGGAGTTCGAGCGCGCGGCGGTGTTGCGGGACAAGATCGGGATGCTCAAGGAACGGCTGCTGCAACTGGGGTAGGGAATGTCCGGACTGACGCTCAAGGCCCGCCTGTACCGCTTCCGTCGACGCTACGGCCATTTCTGGCAGATGCTCGTGGCCTTCATGGCCTTGAGCGTGGTCTTCGTGGTCGGAATGATCGGCTATATGACCCTGGAGGGCTGGAACCTCCTGGAAAGCTTCTACATGATGGTCATCACCCTGGCCACCGTGGGCTTCCAGGAAGTGCGTCCGCTCTCGGACCAGGGGCGGCTCATGACCGCCCTGATCATCCTGGCCGGGGTGGGCGGTTTCGCCTATCTGGTGGGCGCGTTCTCGCAGGTTTTGGTGGAAGGCCACCTGCACAATTTCTGGGGGAGGCTCAAGGTGCAGAAGCGCATCGAAAAGTTGAACAGGCACTTCATCGTCTGCGGATTCGGCCGCATCGGCAGCGTGGTGGTGCGGGAGATTCGGGCCGAGGGCCAGCCCGTGGTGGTCATCGAGCATTCCCCGGAGGCCCTGGAGAAGATGCGCCAGGAGGACATCCTCTTCGTGGAGGGCGACGCCACCAACGACGAGGTTCTCCAGCAGGCCGGACTCATGCGGGCGAAGTCCCTGATCACCGCCCTCACCGACGAGGCCGCCAACGTCTACGTGACCCTCACCGCGCGCCAGCTCAATCCCGAGATCAGCATCATCGCCCGGGCCGCCGACCCCGGGCACGTGGCCCGGCTCCAGATGGCCGGGGCCGACCGCGTGGTCCTGCCCAACCTCATCGGCGGGGTGCGCATGGCCCAGAGCGTGCTGCGGCCCACGGTGACGAATTTTCTCGACCTGGCCCTGCGCGCCAACATCGACCTCCAGATGGAGGAGCTGGCCGTGCTGCCCACGTCCCAGGTGGCGGGCAAGGACCTCATGGAGTCGCAGATCCGCCCGCGTTTCAACCTGATCGTCATCGCCATCCAGAAGATCTCCGGCGAGATGGTCTTCAACCCCGGCCCGCGCGAGATCATTGAGGCCGGGGACACCCTTCTGGCCGTCGGCCGCAAGACCGACCTGATGAAGTTCCAGGAAGTGCTGTGACCACGACCACCCCCGCCGCCAGGGTCCGCGAGCTGCGCGACCTGGTGGAGCATCACAACCGCCTCTACTACGAGCAGGACGCCCCGGAGATCACCGACGCCGAGTACGACGCCCTGTTCCGGGAGCTTCAGGCCCTGGAGGCCGAGCACCCCGAACTGGCCGATCCCAACTCGCCCACCCGCCGCGTGGGCGGGGCTCCGGCCGAGGGCTTCGTCACCTACCGCCACCGCCGCCCCATGTTCAGCCTGGACAACGCCATGAGCCTGGAGGAGTGGCGGGATTTTTCCGGGCAGAAGCTGGTCAACGCCTTCCGCGAGGCCGCCCAGCGGGCGGCCCTGGAGGACGTGGCCCGGGCCCTGGGCCGGAGCCTGGACGAAGCCGAGGCCCTCAAGCTCGGCCGCCGCGCGCGTCAGATGATCGAGGCGCGGCTCCTGGAATCCGGCGCGGGCGGCTGGACCGGCCTGCTGCGCGACATGGAGGCCGTGCTGCCGCCGCCGTTGCTGGACCGCGATCCCGGCGCCCGCCTGGCCGGTCTGCGCCGCCTGGCCCAGGGCGTGCCCGATCCCGCCGCCGCTTTGCGGACCTTTTGGGTGGACCCGAAGATGGACGGCTTGGCTTTGGAGGCCGTCTACGAGGAGGGCGTCCTGACCGTGGCCGCCACGCGCGGCGATGGCGAGACCGGCGAGGACGTGACCCGGAACATGCGCACCGTGCGCAACCTGCCCCTGACCCTGCGGCCGGAGGGCGGGCCCGTGCCCCGCGTGCTGGAGGTGCGCGGCGAGGTGGTCATCGCCAAGACGGCCTTCGAGATCCTCAACCGCCGCCAGACCGCCGCCGGGGCCAAGGCCTTCGCCAATCCGCGCAACGCGGCGGCCGGGTCCATCCGCCAGCTCGACCCCAAGGTGGCCGCCGCCCGGCCCCTGCGCTTCCTGGCCTACGGCGTGGGACTGGTGGAGTGGAGCGGCGACGCGCCGGGTTGGAACTCCCAGGCGGAGATCATGAACGGCCTGGCCGCCCTCGGTTTCTCCATTCCGCCGGAGGCCCGGGTCTGCGCCTCGCCCGAAGAGGTCGAGGCCTTCTTCCTCAAGCTCGGCGAGGAGCGCGAATCCCTGCCCTTCGAGATCGACGGGGTGGTGGCCAAGGCCGACTCCCTGGCCCTGCAACGGGAGCTGGGCGAGACGGCCCGCGCCCCGCGCTGGGCCCTGGCGCTCAAGTTCCCGGCCCAGCAGGCCAAGACCAAGCTGCTCGGCATCTCGGTCCAGGTGGGCCGCACCGGCGTGCTCACGCCCGTGGCCGTGCTGGAGCCCGTGCGCCTGGCCGGGGTGGAGGTCTCCAGCGCCACCCTGCACAACCGCGACATGGTCGAATCCCTGGGGCTCATGCTCGGCGACCGGGTCATCGTGCAGCGGGCCGGGGACGTGATCCCGCAGGTGGTCCGGGCCGTGGTCGAGGAGCGCGACGGGAGCGTGGAGCCCTGGTCTTTCCCCTCCACCTGCCCGCGCTGCGGCTCCGAGGTGGTGCGCTTGCCGGGCGAGGTGGCGGTGCGCTGCCCGAACCTCTCCTGCCCGGCCCGCTTGGCCCAGGGCTTGATCCACTTCGTGTCCAAGGCCGGCCTGGATATGCAGGGCGTGGGCGCGCGCTGGGTGGAGAAGCTGGCCGAGGATGGACATCTGAAATCTCCGGCCGACCTCTTCGCCCTGGGCAAGGACGTGCTGCTCGGCTACGAGGGCATGGGCTCCAAGTCCGCCGCGAACTTCCTGGACGCCGTGGAACAGGCCAAGTCCGCGACGCTGCACCGTTTTCTGAGCGCCCTGGGCATCGAGCAGGTGGGCGAGCAGACCGCCCGCACCCTGGCCCAGGCCTACCCGGACCTGGACGCCCTGGCCCAGGCCTCGGAGGAGGAGCTGAAGACCCTGCCGGACATCGGCCCGCGCGTGGCCGCCAGCATCCGGGCCTTCTTCGACAACGAGAAGAACCGCGCGTTGCTGCGCCGCTTCAAGGAACTGGGGCTTTGGCCCCGGGGCGAGGCCGCGCCGTCGGGCTTGCCGTTGTCCGGGAAAACGTTCATCTTCACCGGCGGCTTGCCGGGCATGTCGCGTTCCGAGGCCGAGGCCCTGGTGGAGAAATTGGGCGCTAGGGCGGCCTCGTCCATGTCGCGCCGCCTCGACTACGTGGTCGCCGGCGAGGGCGCGGGGAGCAAGCTGGCCAAGGCCCGCGACTGGGGCCTGACCGTACTGGATTTTCCGGCCTTCCAGGAACTGATCCGGGAGGCCGAGGCACGGCTGACGCCGAGGGAGGAGTCATGAGCTGCAAGGTCATCATCATGGGCGCCGGCGGGCGCATGGGCGGCACCCTCGTGCGTCTGGCCCGGGCCGGGGCGGAATTCGAACTGGCGGGCGTGGTGGAGCGTTCCGAACGCTTGGCCGAGGTTCGGAACCTGGGCTGCCCGGCGGCCGGGAGCCTGGATGAGCTGCTGCCCAAGGTCCCGGGCGCGGTCATCGTCGACTTCACGGCCCCGGAGGCGTCCGTGGACATGGCCCGCGCGGCCAAGCGCCACGGCAACCCGGCGGTCATCGGGACCACCGGCCTGACTCCGGAACAGCAGGAGGAGCTGCGCTCCATCGCCCGGGACGTGCCCCTGTTCTGGTCCCCGAACATGAGCGTGGGCGTGAACGTCCTGCTCAAGGTCCTGCCCGAGCTGACGCGCATGCTCGGCCCGGCCTATGACCTGGAGATGTTCGAGGTGCACCACAACCGCAAGAAGGACGCGCCCAGCGGCACGGCCATCAAGCTGGCCCAATGCCTGGCCGAGGCCCGGGGCTGGGACTATGACACGGTCAAGAATTACGGCCGCGAGGGGATCACCGGCGCGCGTCCCGTGGAGGAGATCGGCGTGCAGACGCTGCGCGGCGGCGACGTGGTGGGCGAGCACACGGTGTTCTTCTTCGGCCCGGGCGAGAGGGTGGAAGTGACCCACCGGGCCCATTCCCGGGACACCTTCGCCCAGGGCGCGCTGCGCGCGGCCAAGTGGCTCGCGGGCCGGAAGCCCGGCACGCTCTACGGCATGTCCGACATGTTCTAGGGGCTCGCGGGAAAATCGACAGGGACTTGTTGTGGGAGGCCCAGGCCCGGCAGGGGCTTGGGCCTCTTTGCTTCGGGATTGCCGGGGGGAGAGGGGGCGGATCAGGCTGTCGCCGCGCGGTCCAGATGGCCGCGCATGAAGCCGAAGACCCGGTCCAGTTCCCGCTCCAGGTCCAGGAGGCAGGCCGGGGCGGTCGTCAGGTCGCCGGACCCGGCGGCCTGCTCCAGGGCCAGACAGTGGCCGCGGAGGATTTCGGCTCCCAGGGCGGCCGACGCGCCCTTGAGCGAATGCGCCAGGAAGCGCAGGGTTTCGGCGTCCCCGTCCGCCAGGGCCTTGCGCACGGCCTCCAGGCGTTTTGGCTCCTCCTCCAGAAAGACCGCGAACATGCGGGCCACCAGGGCCGGACGCTTGACGGTCATCTCCTCCATCCAGGCGGTGGTGATGGGTTCGTGCACCGTTTCCTTCCTCACCCCTTGACGCAGGCCAGCGGCTCCACGCGGACCACGGGCTTCGCCAGCCCGGCCGCCGCCGCGGACGCGATCACGAGATTCACGTCCTTGTACGCCTCCGGGGCCTCTTCGGCAACGTCCCGGAGGTCTTTGGCGCGAAGAAAAATGCCCTGATGCCGGAGCGACTCGGCAACATCCCGTCCGCGAAAGCTTTTTCTGGCCTTGGTGCGGCTCATGGCCCGGCCCGCGCCGTGGCAGGCCGAATCCAGGGCGGGGTTCCCGGCGGTTCCCGCCAGGACATAGGAGCACGTGCCCATGCTGCCGCCCACCAGCACCGGCTGGCCCAGGGCCTTCAGGTCCGGCGGCAGGCCGGGATGGCCCGGGCCGAGGGCCCGCGTGGCTCCCTTGCGGTGGACGAACAGGGACCGCCGCCGCCCGTCCAGCTCGTGCTCCTCGCGGCGGCAGGTGTTGTGGCAGACGTCGTAGAACAGGTCCAGCCGCGCGCCGGGCAGCACGCTTTCGAAGACCCGGCGGACCCGGTGGGCGATGACCTGCCGGTTGGCCAGGGCGCAGTTCACACCGCAGGCCATGGCCGCCAGGTACTCCCGGCCCAGGTCCGAACGCAGCGGCGCGCAGGCCAGTTCCGGGTCGCCGATGGCCAGGCCGTGGCGCGGGGCCTCGGCCAGCATGCGCGGCAGGAAGTCCTGGCCGATCTGGTGGCCCAGGCCGCGCGAGCCGCAGTGGATGGCGACGAGCACCTGCCCGGGCCGCAGGCCGTAGCCGTCGGCCAGCGCGGGGTCGAAGACCTCGGCCACCCGCTGCACCTCGAGATAGTGGTTGCCCGAGCCCAGGGTGCCGATCTGGTCCCGGATGCGGGCCTTGGCCTCGGCCGAGACCGGGCCCGGGTCGGCCCCCTCCATGCGGCCGCGCTCCTCGCAGCGGCCCAGGTCGGCGGGCGCGCCGAAGCCCTGGCCCACGGCCCAGGAGGCTCCGCCGCGCAGCATCCGCTCGATTTCGGCCTGGTCCAGGCGCAACGGGCCGCCCTGGCCCACGCCCGAGGGCACGGCCAGGGCCAGGGCGTCGGCCAGGGGCTCCAGCGAGTCCCGCACGTCCTCGGCGTCCAGGTTGGTGGCCAGGGCCCGCACGCCGCAGGCGATGTCGAAGCCCACGCCCCCCGCCGAGACCACGCCCTCGGCCGGATCGAAGGCGGCCACGCCGCCGATGGGGAAGCCGTAGCCGGAGTGGGCGTCGGGCATGGCCCAGGCCGCCGCGACGATGCCCGGCAGGGAGGCCACGCCGCGCAGCTGCCGGGCCACGTCCTCCTCCATGTCGCGGAGCAGGGCGCGCGAGCCGAAGAACACGGCGGGCGCGCGCATGCCCTCCCGAGGAGGGAGCTGCCATTGGTGGTCCGAAACGCGGACGAGGCGGGAGAGGTCCATGGGCGGCCGCCGTTCACGGCCGGAGAGGACCGGGGAGCCGCCGGGCGGCTCCCCGGGGGGCCGTTTCTAGAGGTTGTAGAGCTTGTCCCCGGGCACGATGGGGATGCTGTTCTTCTGGAGCACCTCGATGGCCTGGTCCGTGCGGTCGAAGCGGAAGATGATGATGGCGTTGCTGCCGCTCTGCTGCACGAAGGCGTACATGTACTCCACGTTGACCTTGGAGTCCCGCAGCATGTCCAGGATGCGGTGCAGGCCGCCGGGGGTGTCGTCCACCTCCACGGCCACCACGCTGGTGCGGCCCACGGTGAAGCCGTTCTGCTTGAGGATTTCGCGGGCCTTCTCGAAGTCCGAGACGATGAGCCGGAGGATGCCGAAGTCCGAGGTGTCGGCCAGGGACAGGGCGCGGATGTTGACCTTGGCCTCGGACAGGAGCCGGGTCACCTCGGCCAGGCGTCCGGCCCGGTTTTCCAGGAAGATGGAGAGTTGATCGACCTTCATGGGTTGCCTCGCTTGCTTGGGGTGTGGGGGCCGTGCCGCCTAGGCCTGGGGCTGCTCGGGCTGGTTGCGCATGTCCACGATGCGTTTGGCCTTGCCCTCGGAGCGCTGGATGGTGCGCGGCTCCACGAGTTTCACCCGGGCCGTGACACCCAGGAATTCCTTGATGTTTTTTTGTACCTTGGATTCCACCCGTTGTAAATTCTTGATGGCGTCGGAGAACAGGGTTTCGTCCACCTCCACCTGGATTTCCAGGTTGTCCAGGTTGCCGTCGCGGGTGACGATGAGCTGGTAGTGGGGGGAGAGGCCGTCGGTCTCCAGGAGGATGGTTTCGATCTGCGAGGGGAAGACGTTCACGCCCCGGATGATGAGCATGTCGTCGCTGCGGCCCTGGACCCGCTTCATGCGCGCCAGGGTGCGGCCGCAGCGGCAGGGGGCGGTGTTCAGGCTGGTCAGGTCGCGGGTGCGGTAGCGGATCAGCGGGATGGCCTCCTTGGTCAGGGTGGTGATGACCAGCTCGCCGATTTCGCCGTTGGGCAGGTTCTCGCCGGTGACCGGGTCGATGACCTCCACCAGGAAGTGGTCCTCCATGAGGTGCAGGCCGTTCTGGGCCTCGGCGCACTCGATGCCCACGCCCGGGCCCATGATCTCGGACAGGCCGTAGATGTCGATGGCGGTCAGGCCGAGGGTGGCCTCCAGCTCCTTGCGCATGGTGTCGCTCCAGGGCTCGGCCCCGAAGATGCCGATGCGCAGGGGCAGGCCCTTGAAGTCGATGCCCATTTCGTGGGCCACCTCGGCCAGGTGCAGGCAGTAGGAGGGGGTGCTGCAGATGACCGTGGCCCCGAAGTCGCGCAGGAGCATGGCCTGGCGGCGGGTGCCGCCGCCGGACACCGGGATGACCGTGGCGCCCAGCTCCTCGGCGCCGTAGTGCGCGCCCAGGCCGCCGGTGAACAGGCCGTAGCCGTAGGCGTTGTGCACCAGGTCGTGGCTGGTCACGCCGGCGGCGGCGAAGCAGCGGCCCATGAGCCGGCTCCAGTTGCGGATGTCGCGGCGGGTGTAGCCCACCACCGTGGCCTTGCCCGTGGTGCCGGAGGAGGAGTGGATGCGCACGATGTTGTCGCGCGACACGGCGAACAGGCCGAAGGGGTAGTGGTTGCGCAGGTCCTGCTTCTCGGTGAAGGGCAGGAGCCGGATGTCGGCCAGGCTCTTGATGTCGCCGGGCTTGAGGCCGCGCTCCTCGAAGCGTTTGCGGTAGAAGGGCACGTTCTCGTAAACCCGTTCGGCCAGGGCCTGGAGACGGCGGAGCTGCAGGGCCTCCAGGTCCTCGCGGGGCAGGGTTTCCATGTCCACGTCAAAAATCATGACCACTCCTCCTTCCTCGCGCCGCTTTCGGCGGCGGTGAAAAAAAGAGCCGCGGAGGTCGCCCGCGGCCCGGTTCGGCAGTGTCGTGCCGCCAATTCCCCGTCACGGGCCCGTGGGGGTCCTGGGCGTCTTGAGCCGGAAGAAGAATAGGGAATTGCGCCACATTGATGGGTTCTGCCCCAAGACCCCCGCGCCGTCAAGCCCCGCGCGGCCCGCCGCCGTTGCGGCGGAGCGGGAAAAGAGGTAGTGGGCTCTGCACATCGGAGGCTCCATGAACCTGCGCGAACTCGTGCTTCGGAACCGTTCCGTGCGCCGTTTTCTCCAGGACCGGCCCGTGGACCTCGCCACGCTCGAGGAACTCGTGGACCTGGCCCGGCACACGGCCTCGGCCGGAAACCTGCAACCCCTGCGCTACGCCCTCTGCGCCGACCCGGCGGTGAACGCGCGGATCTTCGAATGCCTGGGCTGGGCCGCCTATCTCACGGACTGGCCGGGCCCGGAGGAGGGTGAACGCCCGGCGGCCTACATCGTGGTCTGCCGGGACGCGGCCGTGGCCGCCAAGGTGGACTGCGACCACGGCATCGCCTCCCAGACCATCCTTCTGGGCGCGGCGGAGAAGGGCCTTTCCGGCTGCATGCTGGCCTCGGTGAACCGCGACAAGCTGGCGCGGATTCTGGACCTGCCGGAATCCCTGCCGATCCTCCTGGTCCTGGCCCTGGGCCGGGCCGCCGAGGAGGTGGTCCTCGAGGAGGCCGCCCCCGGCGGGGACATCCGATACCGGCGCGACGCCTCGGGCGCGCATCACGTGCCCAAGCGCGGGCTTGGCGAAATCATCGTGCGCCGCTATGGTGGCGGAAAGCACACGGAGCATGCATGACGTCTGAAAGCAAGAAGCTGAAGTACAACGTGATCCCCGGCCCGGAAAAGGCCGCCCTGGTGGCCGCCTGGCTGGTGGAGAAGCAGGCCCGCGACGTGCTGGCCCTGGACGTGCGCGGCCTGTCCTCGGTGAGCGACGCCGTGCTCGTGGCCACGGCCAAGAACCTGCGCCACGGCAAGGCCCTGGCCGACCAGGTGCTGGACCTCTGCGGCGAGCATCGCTTCGAGTACCTCGGCATGGAGGGCTACCAGGCCGGGGAATGGGTCCTGCTGGACCTGAACGACGTGGTGGTCCACATCTTCCAGGAGGACCAGCGCCGTTTCTACAACATCGAGGGCATGTGGTCCGAGGCCGCGGAGATCGCCTTCGAGGGCGCGGACGAGGACGCATGAGCCGCCCCACCCCCATCCTCCTGCTCATCCTGGACGGCTGGGGCCAGGCCCCGGCCGGGCCGGGAAACGCCGTATCCCTGGCCCGCACGCCCAACCTGGACCGCCTCCTGGCCGGGAACCCCCACGCCCTGTTGCGCTGCTCGGGCCGCGCCGTGGGCCTGCCCGAGGGCTTCATGGGCAACTCCGAGGTGGGGCACATGAACATCGGCGCGGGCCGCGTGGTCTACCAGGACATGACCCGCATCGACCTGGCCGTCGAGGACGGCTCGTTCGCCGCCAATCCGGCATTCACCGGGCTCTGCGGGGCGGTGCGCGCCTCGGGCGGACGCCTGCATCTCATGGGCTTGGTTTCGGACGGCGGGGTCCACAGCCACCAGAACCACATCCACGCCCTGCTGGAGGCGGCCCGGAACCAGGGCGTGGCCCAGGTCTTCGTGCACGTCTTCCTGGACGGCCGCGACACCCCGCCGGACAGCGGAGTGAACTACGTCCGGGCCCTGGCCGAGCGGATGAGCGCGATCGGCGTCGGCCGCATCGCCACGCTCACGGGCCGCTACTACGCCATGGACCGCGACCGCCACTTCGAGCGCAACGAGCCCGCCTGGCGGGCCCTGGTGCTCGGCGAGGGCGAGGCCGTGGCGGACCCGGTGGAGGCCGTGCGCGCGGCCTACGCCCAGGGCCAGACCGACGAGTTCGTCAAGCCCCGCGTGGTGGTGGAGGACGGCGTGCCCGTGGGCCGCATCCTCGACGGCGACGGGGTGTTCTTCTTCAATTTCCGGGCCGACCGCGCCCGCCAGATCGTCCGGGCCCTGTTCGAGGAGGACTTCCGGGAGTTCGCGCGGCCGGTGTTTCCCCGCCTCGCGGGCCTGGCCACCATGACCCGTTACGAGCAGTCCTTTCCCCTGCCGGTGGCCTTCCCGCCCCAGGACCTGGGGGACACCCTGGGAGAGACCGTGTCCCGCGCGGGGCTGCGCCAGCTGCGCATCGCCGAGACCGAGAAGTACGCCCACGTGACCTATTTCCTGAACTGCGGCCGCGAGGAGCCCTTTCCGGGCGAGGACCGGGTGCTCATCCCCTCGCCCCGGGACGTGGCCACCTACGACCTGAAGCCCGGCATGAGCGCGGTCCAGGTCACGGACACCCTGCTGGAGAAGTGGGACGGATACGATCTGGCCGTGTGCAACCTGGCCAACCTGGACATGGTCGGCCATACCGGCATCATCCCGGCGGCGGTGGAGGCCTGCGAGGCGGTGGACGCCTGCGTGGGCCGCCTGGCCGAGCGTGTCCTGTCCGGCGGCGGGCACCTGCTCGTCACGGCCGACCACGGCAACGCCGAGGAGATGATCGACAAGAACGGCGGACCCCAGACCGCCCACAGCACGAATCCCGTGGCCCTGGTGTACGCCGGGCCCGAGGCCGGAACGGTCCGGCTGCGTCCCGGCGTCCTCGGCGACATCGCCCCCACCATCCTGGACCTCTGGGGCCTGCCCAGGCCCGAGGCCATGACCGGCGCGTCCCTGCTGACGCGAGGAGAATCCTGATGGAGTCCAAGAAGCCGCTGACCCCCGTGAAGCCCACGGGCATGGAGGTCATCTACCTCTATCCCTGTCCGTTCTGCGAACGCGAGGTGCCGCTCATCGCGCCCACCCGCCCGGCCATGGCCCAGTGCGACGCCTGCCGCAAGAACTTCCCCATCGTGCCGGTCGATGACCGGACCATCCGCTACTTCAAGATCATGCTCGCCGGGGGCAAGGCCAGCATTGACCCGGACTTTCTTTAAGTGAAACTTTAGCTGTCATTGTAACATCCTGGTTTTCATAAAACAAGAAGCCGCGCTCCCTCGGGGGCGCGGCTTCTTGTCGTTTTCCCTGTTCTGGAGCCGGCTTGGCTGGCAACCCTCCGCAATGCTTCTAGAAAAATACCAGAATGCATTAATCTTATTGGAATTGCTCGTTTTTCTTATTTCGCTTGTTTTCCGGTCTGCTGCAGGGCGTTGCCCGCGATGATGCAGACGAGGCCGGCCAGGGTCGAGGCCCGGATCGCCTCGCCGAGCAGGAAGTGGATGAAGACCAGGGAGAGGAAGGGCGAGAGGAAGATGAGGTTGGCCACCCGCGCCGTGCCCGAGGGCGAACGCGCGGCCAGGCGCATGGCCGAGAGCCAGAGCACGAAGGTCAGGCCCATCTCGAACAGGCCCACGTAGGCCCCGGCCAGGAGCCCGCTCCAGCCCAGGGGCGGCGGGGAGGAAAAGAGCAGGGTCGCCGCCAGGATGCAAGGGAACGCGGTCAGGAAGTTGAGCAGCAGGGCGGCCACCGGGTCGGCCTTGAGCCGGGTGTTGCCGATCCAGTACAGGGCCCAGAGCAGGGTGCTGCCCAGGGCCAGGGCCACGCCCTGGGGATTGGCGAAGCGCAGGCCCGCCAGGTCGCCCCGGCAGGAGATGACCACCACCCCGGCATAGCTGATGAGGATGGCGGCCAGGTCCCGGGGCCGCAGCCGCTGGCCCAGCAGGGGCACGGCCAGCAGGCTCAGGGTCACGGCCCAGGTGTAGTTCAGGGGCTGGGCCTCCTGGGCGGGCAGCAGGGCGTAGGCCTGGAACAGGACCACGTAGTAGAGGAACGGGTTGAGCAGGCCCAGGCCGCAGCAAAGGAGCTTTTCGCGCCGGGGCATGGAGCGCAGGAGCCCCAGGCGGCCCCGGGCGGCCAGCACCGCCAGCAGGGCCAGGCTGGAGACCGCGTCGGCCACCAGCAGAAGCTGGAGCGGGTCGAGGGTGCGCAGGGCGATCTTGAAGGCTGTGGCCACCGTGCTCCAGACGAGCACGGCCAGTCCGCCGCAGAGATACGCCCTGCGCTGGTCGTCCATGTCCCGCGCCTAGAGGATGACGCGCTTTTTGATGATGCCCACGGCCTCTTCCGGCGAGTCCGTGACCGTGAAGAGGTCCAGATCCGCCTCGTGGCAGAAGCTGTTGGACACCAGCTGGTTCTTGAACCAGTCCACCAGCCCGCCCCAGTAGTCCTTGCCCAGGAGCACGATGGGGAAGGGCTTGATGCGCTTGGTCTGGATGAGCACCAGGGCCTCGGAGAGCTCGTCCAGGGTGCCGTAGCCGCCGGGCAGGGCGATGTAGGCCAGGGCGTACTTCACGAAGATGAGCTTCCTGATGAAGAAGTAGCGGAAATCGCAGCGGACGTTCAGGTACTGGTTGTATTTCTGCTCCAGGGGCAGGTGGATGTGCAGGCCGATGGACTCGCCCCCGGCGTTGTAGCAGCCCTTGTTGGCCGCCTCCATGAGTCCGGGGCCGCCGCCGGTGATGACCGAGAAGCCCGCCTCGGCCAGGAGCCGGGCCAGGGTTTCGGTCTGGCGGTAGAGCGCGGTGTCGGGGGCCACGCGGGCCGACCCGAACACGGACACGGCCGGGCCGATCTCCGACAGGCTTTCGAAACCGTCCACGATCTCGGACATGATTTTGAACATGCGCCAGGACTCGTGCATCGAGAGATTGTCGATGACGTACTGCTTGGATTGCTGCATGAGGTCTCCTCGGCGGTGTTGCTTGAAATCGCGATATGGGGCACTAGACGTTTTCGCGGGGCGTCGGCTCCGCTCCGGTCTTGTACACGGATTCCCGGCCGCCGGGAAGGGCGGCCCCACAGGCCATCACGGGAGAACACGATGAAGATCACCTTCCTGGGCGCGGCCCAGACCGTCACCGGCTCCTGCTACATCCTGGAGAACGGCCAGAACCGCTTCAGCATCGACTGCGGCATGCACCAGGGCAACGCCGAGATCGAGAAACGCAACCTGGACATGGCCCCCTATCGGCCCCAGGAGCTGGACTTCGTCCTGGTGACCCACGCCCACATCGACCACACGGGACTGCTGCCCCGGCTGGTGGCCCAGGGCTTCAAGGGCCCCATCTACGCCACCCCGCCGACCCTGGACCTCATGCGCATCATGCTCCTGGACTCCGCGCACATCCAGGAGATGGAAGCCGAGTGGCGCTCCCGCAAGCGCCAGCGCCACGGCCAGGCCACGGAACCGGCCCTGTACACCACGGCCGACGCCGAGGCCTGCCTGCCGCTGCTCAAGCCCGTGGAATACGACGCGGCCTTCGAGCCCGGCCCGGGCGTGCGCGTGACCTACCGCGACGCGGGCCACATTCTGGGCTCCGCGCTCATCGAGCTGGAGTACGCCGAGAAGGAGGGCACCACCAAGCTCGTCTTCTCCGGCGACCTGGGACGGCCGGACCAGCTCCTCGTGTCCGATCCGAGCCACGTGGACACCACGGACTATCTCTTCCTGGAGTCCACCTACGGCGACCGCGACCACAAGGACGACCGCAACTCCCTGGACGAGCTGGCCGAGGCCGTGGCCTACGCCTACAAGAACGGCGAGAAGGTCATCATCCCGGCTTTCGCCGTGGAGCGCTCGCAGCAGATCATCTACGCCCTCTCCCTGCTGAGCGAGAAGAACCGCCTGCCCGCCGACATGCCGGTGTACCTGGACAGCCCCCTGGCCATCCAGGCCACGGAAATCTTCAAGAAGCACCCGGAGTACTTCGACCTGGAGACCCGCGAACGCATCGCCGCGGGCAAGAATCCCCTGGACCTGCCCAACCTGCGCTTCACCCAGAACACCGAGCAGTCCCGGGCCATCAACACGAGCAAGGGCCCGGCCGTGGTCATCTCGGCCAGCGGCATGGCCAACGCCGGACGCATCAAGCACCACCTGCGCCACAACCTCTGGCGCAAGGGCGCCAGCGTGGTCTTCGTGGGCTTCCAGGCCGCGGGCACGCCGGGCCGGAAGATCGTCAACGGGGCCAAGAAGATCACCATCCTCGGCGAGGAGGTGGCCGTGGCCGCCAAGATCTTCACCATCAACGGCTTCTCCGGCCACGCCGGCCAGTCCGAGCTCATGGCCTGGCTGCGGCGCTTCAAGGACCACAACCACCTGCGCGTGATCCTGACCCACGGCGAACCCCACTCCCAGGAGGGGCTGGCCGAACTGGTGCGCCAGGAGCTGGGCGTGGAGGCCCACATCGCGGCCTACCGCGAGGAGTTGATCCTCGAACCCGGTCTGGCCATGCGGCCCGTGGTGGACGTGGAGAAGGCCGCTCCGCGCATTGACTGGGAGTTCCTCTTGCAGGACAGCGAGCGGCTCTACGCCGAGTTCCGCAAGCGCGTGGAGCAGGTCCGGCAGCGCTCCTGGACGGACCAGACCGAGCTGCGCGACCGGGTCATGGACGTGAACCGGCGCATGGTGGAGCTCATCTCCGAGCTGTAGATGCGGATCATCGCGGGAACCTATGGCGGCCGGAGCATCAAGACCGGCGAGGGACCGGGCTACCGCCCGGCAACGGGCAAGGTGCGCGGGGCCATGTTCTCCATGCTCGAGGCCCGGGGTCTGGTCTGGGACGGGCTGCGCGTCCTGGACGTCTTCGCCGGGAGCGGCAGCCTGGGCATCGAGGCCCTGAGCCGGGGCGCGGAGCTGGCCTGGTTCCTGGAGAAGGACGCCAAGGCGGCCGCGCTCATCGCCGACAACCTCAAGGTGCTCGGCGTCCCGGCCGGACGCTTCCGGGTCCTGCGCAAGGACGCCCTGGCCGTGCTCTCGCGGCCGCCGGAGCGGCCCTTCGGCCTGGCCTTCGTGGACCCGCCCTACGGCCAGGGCCTTCTGGCCCCGGCGCTTGACAACTTGGTGCAAAAGCAGTGGATGGAAGAAGGGGGACTCGTCCTGGCCGAGGCCGAGGCCGGGTTGCCGCCTCTTCGGCCCCACGGGCTGGAACTTCTCACCGACCGGCTCTACGGTCAGACCAGGATCACGTTATGGAGCACAAGGCGCTGAATCCCCGCCTGGCGGTCTACCCGGGCACCTTCGACCCCCTGACCAAGGGCCACCTCTCCATCACCAGCCGAGGGCTGATGATCTTCGACCGGGTCATCCTGGCCGTGGCCAGGAGCACGCCCAAGAAGACGCTCTTCAGCGTGGACGAGCGCGTGGAGCTGGCCCGGGAGGTCTTCCGGGAGCAGCCCAACGTGCTGGTGGAGTCCTTCGACGGCCTGCTTATCGACTACGTGACCCGGCGGGGGGCCGGGGCCGTGCTGCGCGGCCTGCGCGCCGTGTCGGACTTCGAGTACGAGTTCCAGATGGCGCTCATGAACCGCCGCCTGGCCCGGGACATCCAGACCGTGTTTCTGATGACCGACTACAAGTGGATGTACCTCTCCTCGACGATCGTGAAGGAAGTGGCCTGCCACGGCGGGAACGTGAAGGGCCTCGTGCCCGACGAGGTGGTCAGCCCGCTCTACGCCCGCTGCGTGGCCCGGGCCCGCGAAGGGGCCTGACGCGCGCATGGAGCGCGTGCGCGTCCTCTGCCTGGCCGGTCCCACGGGCACGGGCAAGACCGGGGCGGCCCTGGCCGTGGCCCGGGAAATCCCGGCCGTGGTGGTCAATTTCGACTCCCGCCAGGTCTACGCCGACCTGCCCATCGTCACGGCCCAGCCCGACGCCGGGGAGCGGGCCGTCTGCCCGCATCGGCTGTACGGCTTCCTGCCCACGGCCGAGAGCCTTACCGCCGCCGCCTTCGCCGAGCTGGCCCGCCGGGAGGTCCGGGAGGCCGCCGGGGCCGGGAGGCTGCCCATCCTGGTGGGCGGCACCGGGCTCTATCTGCGCGCCATCCTGCACGGCCTGGCCCCCATTCCGCCCATCCCCGCCGAGGTCCGCGAGGCCGTCCTCGCGCGGCTGCGCGCCGAGGGCGCCCAGGCCCTGCACGCCGAGCTGTCGCGCCTGGACCCGGAGTACGCCGCGCGCATCCATCCCAACGACGGCCAGCGCAACGCCCGGGCCCTGGAAGTCCTTCGGGCCACGGGCCGGACCCTGACCTGGTGGCACAACGAAGGCTCCGAGGCCGCGCCCTTCGAGCCGCTGCTCCTGGGCCTGGGCACGGATCTGGCCGCCCTGGAGCCGGTGCTGGCCGCGCGGGTGCGGGCCATGCTGGAGGCCGGGGCCCTGGACGAGGTGCGCCGGGCCCTGGAGCGTTGCCCGGACCCGGAGGCTCCGGGCTTCAGCGGCATCGGCTGTCCCGAGCTGCTGGCCCACCTGCGGGGGGAGTGCGGCCTGGAGCAGGCCGTGGAGCGCTGGATCAAAAACACCCGGGCCTACGCCAAACGTCAGTTCACCTGGTTCCGGGCCGTGCCCGGCTTGCGCTGGCTGGCCCCGGGGGACGGGGCGGGCGTGCTCGCCGCCGCCTTGGAATGGTTGAATTAGGCCGCGGTCCCGGCCATCAGTTGCAGGTGCTGGGCCTTGAGCAGCCAGAGCAGCGCGCCGTTGCGCGCCGCCAGGTGCGGAACCTCGATGCAGAGCAGGCCGCCGTTCTCCAGGCCGAGGGCGATGGGCTCGGGGAAGGGGGAGAGGAGTTGGGAGGCCATGAGCGCCAGGTTGGGCAGGTGCCCGGCCACGAAGAGCGCGGCCCGCTTGTCGAACTGGTGCAGGAACCCCAGCCCGGCCTCGGCCGGGGCCGAGGGCTTGAGCTCAGCGGACTGGGCGATGCGCCGGGGGTCGAAGCCCGTGGCCTTGGCCACGATCTCGGCGGTCTGGATGGCCCGGGACTTGTTGCTGGCGGCCACGGCCTCGAAGCGCAGGCCGAGCAGGCGCATGGCCCGCGCGGCTTTTTCGATCTGGCCCCGGCCCACCGGGCTGAGCGGCTGTTCGGGATTGATCTCCCGGGGCAGGCAGGCCCCGTGTTGCATGAAGTAGACGAGCATGGGCCCTCCGCAGGCCGGTGTCGGCTGTTTTTCACAGGCTAGCACGCCCCGGGACCGCGCCGCAAGGCCGCGGCCTTGCGCTCCGGGTCCCGGCGGGGTACACCCTGGAACGGCGTCATCCGCCGCGGACGAGGCGAAAAGCATGCGAAAATCGACCACCGTGATTCTTTTCCTGGCCGCCTGGGCCCTGTCCTGGACCGCGTCCCCGGCGTTCGCCGAGGCGCGGGTGGACTGGACGCGGGGCCAGGTCGAGGCCCGGGCCTTCGAGCCCGTGGACCCGGACCCCTATGCGCCCACCGGCGATCCGGCCGTGGCCCTGCGCAAGGCCGCCCTGGCCGCCCGCAAGGAGCTGCTGGAGGCCGTCGCGGCCATCCGCTTCGACGCCGATTTCGGCGTGGGCGGGCTGCTGTCCCGGGACCAGGCCCTGGCCGGACGGGTGCGCGGCCTGTTGCAGAACTCGCCCTTCCAGGGCGCCGAGGGCCAGGACGCCGATGGCCGCCGGGGCATGGCGGCCACGGCCGAGGCCAGGCTTTCCGGGCCGCTGCTCGACCTGCTCATGCCGCCGTCCCTGGTCCAGTTCCAGAGCGCCGTGCCGCCGCGCCGCACCCTGGCCCCGCGGGCCGCGCCGCAGCCCGGCCTGACCACCCTGGCCCCGTCTCCGGCTCCGGCCCCCGGCCTGCTTCAGGTTCCGGCCGCGCCGGGCGGACCCTCGGCGAACACCGGCCTGATCGTGGACGCCCGCGCCCTGCCCCTGATCCCGGCGCTCCTGCCGGTGATTCTGGACGAGTCCGGCACGGGCCTCTACGGCGCGTTCCTGGTCGCGCGCGCCGCCGCCCTGGCCAACCGTCTGGTGCTCTATACCGCCTCGGTCGACGACCCGGCCGTGCGCGAGCGCTGCGGGGCCCAGCCCCTGCACGTGAAGGCCGTGTCCCTGGGACCCTCGAACGTCGATCCCGTGCTCTCGTCCGGGGACGCCGAACGGGTCCGGGCCCTGATGCGCAATCCCGAAGCCCTGGCGCGCTGCGCCGTGGCCGTCCTGTGGACGCCTCCGGCCGTGGAGGCCGCCGCTCCCACCCCTGAAAGCAACGACGCCCCGAGGTGACCGCGTGTCCGCCCGTGTCCTGTGCCTGCTCCTGCTTCTTCTGGCCCTGTCCCTCCCGGCCCATGCCGGGCCCGTGGAGGTCTTCCAGCCCCTGGAACAGAACCTGAGCCCCATGCAGCTGCGGGCCAAGGCCCGCCAGGGGGCCTTCGTCCAGGCCGTGAACCAGGCCGTGCTGGCGCTCCTGCCCGCGGCCCCCGGCGAGGCCCAGCAGGCCAAACTCCGGGAATACTTCCAGGACCGCGCCCAGCAGTACGTCACCGGCTACCAGGACGTCTCCGCCGTGCAGGAGCCCGAGGGCCTGCGCCTGACCCTGAACGTGGAGGTGAACCAGTCGGCGCTGCGGTCCATGCTGCGCCGTTGCGGCGCCTACTACACCGCCGGGCATCCGCTGGCCTACGACCTGCGCCTGCTCAGCCCGCTCACGGCCGAGGAGTCGCGCCGCCTGGACGACCTGGCGGTCATGGGCGGGCTGGAGCGCCACGCCGGGGCCCTGCCCGAGTTCACCCTGGAGCGCGGAGTGGGCACGCTCTGGAAGGGCACCCTGCGCACTCCCGAGACCCAGCTTTCGGACACCCAGCCCGATCCCGTGGGCCTTTGGGAAAAGCTTTGGAACCGCTATTTCGCGGGGCAGACCACGGCCGCGGCCGGAAACTTCACGGTGCTGCGGGTGTCCGGCTGGTTCTCGCCCGACGGCGCGGCCGAGTTCGACCGCATGCTGCGCGCGTTCGGCGCGGTCCAGGACGTGCAGATGCTCGGCATGGAGCTGGCCACCTCGGGCGTGGCCGCCTCCTGGCGCTTCAAGGTGGTGGACGCCGAAGCCCTGGAGGCCCGGCTCAAGGAGTATCTCCCCTCGCGGGGCCTGACGCGGACGCAATCCGGCGGCTGAGGTGCGCATGCCTCTCCGGGAAGACAACTGGACCATCCCCAACCTGCTGACGATCTCCCGGATTCTGCTCACTCCGGCCTTTGTGGCGGCCTTCGCCAGCCACCGTTTCGACCTGGCCTGGGGCCTGTTCGCCTTGGCCGGGCTGACCGACGCCCTGGACGGGCTCCTGGCCCGGCTGCTGCACCAGCGCACCCGCCTGGGCGGCATGCTCGACCCCCTGGCCGACAAGGTCCTGCTCGTGACCTCCTTCATCTGCCTGTCCCTGGCGGGCTTCCTGCCCGCCTGGCTGGCCGCCCTGGTGGTCAGCCGCGACGCCATCATCGTGGGCGGGCTGGTGATGCTCAACTTCTGGGGCGTGGAGGTGCGCAACAAGATCCGTCCGTCGCTCTGGGGCAAGCTGACCACCGCCTCGCAGATCAGTCTCGTCTTCGTGGTCATGCTCCAGGGGTCGCTGGGGCGTTCCTGGCCCCTGCTCCTGGACGGGCTGATTCTTCTCGCCGCGGCCTTGACTGCGGTGTCGGGATTGCATTACGTGCGGCGTGGTTTCGCCCTGTTCCCGGTCCCGGATGACGACGAACGTTTCCGGCGGTAACGGGCGCTCCTGGGGGGGGCAGTGCTGCAAGAAATTCTGGAGGACCTTCGGCCCGCGCGGCTGCTGAACACCGTCAGCGTGGGACTGGCGGCGGGCCTGTTCATCGTCGTCAACCAACTTTCCTTCGCCACCCTGATCTTTTCCGGGAGCTTGAGCCACGGCGCCATCCGGGCCACGAGCCTGACGCTCTTCGGCGGCCTGGCCCTGTGCCTGGTGGTGGCCCTGATGAGCAGCTTCCGGGCCTCCGTGGCCTGTCCCCAGGACACGCCCACGGCCATCCTGGCCCCCACGGCCGGAGCCATGGCCGTGGTCCTGGCCGGGGCCTCGCCGGACACGGCCTTCGCCACCGTGGCCGCGGCCCTGGGCCTGTCCACGCTCGTCACGGCCCTGGTCTTCATCCTGCTCGGGCGCTTCCGGCTGGGCAACCTCGTGCGCTTCATGCCCTATCCCGTGGTCGGCGGGTTCCTGGCGGGCACGGGCTGGCTGCTGTTGAGCGGCAGCTTCGGGATCATGACCGGCGCGCCGCTGAATCTGGACATCCTGGGCCAGCTCTTCACCCGGCCGAGCTACATCAAGTGGCTCCCGGGCGCGGTCATGGCCCTGTTCCTGTTCTTCGCCCTGCGGCGCTTTCGGAGCTTCTTCATCCTTCCGGTCACGCTGGTCGCCTCCCTGGCGCTCTTCCTGGCCTTCGTCTCCCTGTCCGGCATGGGCCTGGAGGGCGCGCGGGCCATGGGCCTGCTCCTGGGCGTGGGCGGCGAGGCCGCCCGCTGGCCGGTCTTCGGACCCTCGGACCTGGCCCTGGTGCGCTGGGACGTGATCTGGCGGCAGGCCGGACCGCTGCTCACCATTCCGCTGCTCTCCACGGTTTCGCTCCTGCTCAACGCCAGCGGCATCGAGCTGGGCGCGCGGCGCGACCTGGACCTGAACCGGGAACTCCTGGCCAACGGCCTGGGCAACGCGGTGGCCGGGCTGGGCTGCTCCAACGTGGGCTACGTGGCCATCAGCCTGTCCCTGTTCGGAGCCAGCACCGGCGCGCATTCCCGCATCGTGGGCCTGCTGGCCGCCCTGTTCACCGGCGCGGTGCTCTTCCTGGGCTCGAACCTCGTGGGCTCGTTCCCGCGTTTCCTCATGGGCGGCCTCGTGCTCTTCATGGGCCTGTCCACCATCTGGGAGTGGGTGGTCCAGGGCTGGCGGCACATGCCCCTGTGGGACTATCTCCTGGTCCTGTTCATCCTCCTGGTCATCGCCAACTTCGGCTTCCTCACCGGCGTGGGCGTGGGCCTGGGCGCGGCCATCGTGCTCTTCGTGGTCAACTACAGCCGCATCTCCGTGATCCGCGAGGAGAGCGACGGCACCACGCTGCGCAGCACGGTGGAGCGGCCCGTGCCGCACCAGCGCATCCTGGCGGAGCAGGGCGGCCGCATCGCCGTGTTCCGGCTCCAGGGCTTCCTGTTCTTCGGCACGGCCAACTCCCTGCTGACCCGCCTCAGCGCCTGCATGGCCGACGAGAAGCGGCGTCTGCTCTGCATCCTGCTCGACTTCCGGCAGGTCAACGGCTTCGACATCTCGGCCCTGAACAGTTTCCACCGCCTGGCCCAACTGGCCCAGACGCGCGGCGTGACCCTGGTCTTCGCCCACGCGGGCAGGGTCTTCCTGGAGCAGCTGCGGCGCTCCGCCGGGGCCGAGGCCGAGGCGTTCCAGGCCCGGCCGGACATGGACCAGGCCCTGGAGTGCTGCGAGGAGCGCCTGCTGGAGGTGGAACTGCGGGCCCTGGAGGAACGGCGGAACCAGGGCGGCGCGGACGACTTCTTCGATCTCGTGGTGGACGACATGCTCCGGCACCTGGAGCAGAAGGAACTCTTCGAGGACATCGCGGAGCGGCTGCGGCCCTGGCTGGAGGAGCGCTCGGTGGCTCCGGACCGGGCCTTCATCGAGCAGGGGCGGCCCACCGAGGGCTTCTTCCTGCTCCTGCGGGGCACGGCCCGGGAGGACGTGAAGCGCTCCGACGGGCAGACCGTCCGCCTGCGCACCTTGGGCCCAGGCACCGTGGCCGGCGAATTGGGCGCGTCCCTGGGCTATCCGGCGCTGTCCAGCGTCGTGGCGGTCACGGAATGCTTGGTGGGCTTCTTCTCCCGGGAGAACCTCGACCGCCTGGAGCGGGAGGACCCCGCCCTGGCGCTGGCCTTCCAGAAGATGCTCAACGGCCTGCTGGAGCAGCGCCTCGTGGCGCGGGCCGGGTAGGCCGGGCCGGACTCGGGACGAAAAAAAGCCCGGAACCTTGGTTCCGGGCTTTCTTGTCAGCGCTGGGCCGGGGCTACTGCTCGTCCTTGTCCTTCTTGGGCGCGCCCTTGTTGGGGGTCACGTCGATCTCTTCGGGCTCGCTGGTGGCCTTCTTGAAATTCTTGATGGCCTTGCCGAGTCCGCCGCCGATTTCCGGCAGCTTCTTGGCGCCGAAGATCACGACCACGATGAGCAGGATGATGAGCAGTTCCGACATTCCGATACCGAACATGGGCAGCCTCCCGAGACGTTAGGTGCGCTATACACGGCGCGAACGGGCAGGTCAATACGCCCATCGGCCTTTACTTCCGGCTCCCCGGGCCTTAAACAAGCCTTTTCTGGCCGTTTCCGGCCGGTTGAAGGAAGGATGATGGGGCTGCTCACGAGACTGCCGGGAACGGCCTGCGCCTTTTTCGAGCGCGGGCGGTGCTTTTACGAGGAACGGCTGAATCCCGGCTACCATGAGGAATGGCGCTGCCTCGTGCTCCAGCGCTGGGAGTCCGTGTACGAGGACTTCCTGCGCCAGGCCGACGCCTTCGGCCTGGAGGACGCGGCGGCCTCTGGACTTTGGCAGCGGCGCTTCGAGCGCCTGGCCGGGGCCGATCCCCAGTGTCCGAGCTTCCAGCCCGGCCGGGAGGACGAGCCCCCCGGCTGCGTGTTCGCCCAGGAAGGCCTGTGCCTGCTGTCCCTGCCGCTGTGCGAGGGCCAGTGCGCGCGTTTCAAACCCCGTGTCCTCGACCCGGCCGCGAGCCCGGCCAAGGAGTGACGGCATGTTTGTCTTCTTTCCCACCATGCACGCGGAACTGCTGCCCGGCGGCGCGCCTTCCGGCGTCCTGCTGCTGGACCCGGGCTACGAGGACGCCGGTCCCGAGGGCGGACTGCGGCCCTCCGGCCTGCCCCTGGACCCGGCCACGGCCCGGGCTCTGGTGCGCGACAGCGTGCGGTTCGGCGAACAGTTCCAGGCCCCCGGCGACCTGGCGGCCTACGGCCTCACCGAGGCCCTGAAGGAGGCCGGGGAGGGCTCCGCGTCCTCCATCCAGGCCGAGTTGGCCCGGCGCATGAGCGGCCTGCCCGGCGCGCCCCAGGGCGATCCCGTGCCCGCCCAGGCCCAGATGACCTTGTTGCTGGCCTGGTTCTATGAGGAGCGCTTCCTGGAGATGCAGCGCCTGGAGCAGGGGCTGGCGGCCTCCTGGGAGGCCTTCGGCCGGGGGCTGGGCCTGGAGCCCGAGGAGGAGGGCACCGGCGAGGCCGAACTGGACCGCGCGCTCACCGGCCTGACCGCGCCTGTGGTGGGCCGCCCGCAGTACCCCTGGCGCGTGCTTCTGGAGGCGGCGGCCTTTTTCCTGCCCGAGGGCGCGCTGCTCATCACAAGCGAGGCCGAGCCCGCGTCGGCCTGGGCCGAGGCCGGGCTGGCGGCGTCCAGGGACGCCGCCGCGCATCCGGCCCTGGCCGGACTACCCGCCGGAACCCGGGTCGTGTCCGCGCCGGTCTGGAAGCTCTCCGGCCGGAGGCGGGAGCCCGCCGGGCGGCCCGACCTGCTGCGCCGCCTGGACGTGGCCGTGTTGCCGGGCGAAGCCGGGGAGGCCCGGTGATCGTCGTCAACGACCTCATGCGGCCGGAAATCCTGGGCGGGGTGCGGGGATTCATCTTCGACTGCGACGGGGTGCTCATCGACTCCTTCGCGGCCAACGTCTGGTACTACAACCACTTCCGGGCCCAGTTCGGCCTGCCGCCCATGAGCCCCGAGGAGGAGCGCTACACCCACACCCGCAACACCTTCGACTCCTTCCGGCACATCCTGCCCCCGGAGCGCTACGAGGAGGCCATGCGGTTGCGGGAGACCTTCGACTACCGCCTGGTCCTGCCGCACGTGCGCCGCGAGGCCGGCGTGCGCGGGCTGCTCCTCTGGCTGCGCTCCCGGGGCTTCCGGCTGGCCGTGAACACGAGCCGGGCCGACACCATGGACGCCATCCTCTCGCACACCGACCTGACGGGCTTCTTCCGGCCGGTGGTCACGGCGCTCACCGAGCCCAGACCCAAGCCCGCGCCCGACGGGGTGCTGCGCATCCTCTCGGACTGGCGTCGCCCGCGCGAAGAGGTCGTATTCATCGGCGACTCCGTGGTGGACGAGCGCACGGCCCGGGCCGCCGGGGTGCGCTTCTGGTCCTACGGCGGCGAGGCCCTGGACGCCGAGGTCATGATCCCGGATTATTTCACCTTCCTGCGCAACCTGCGCAGGGCGTATGCGGGCCGTGGCGGGCACGCGGGACTTGATTCTTGAGTGCCGCTGTGCCAATTTGGAAACACAACGCGGCGGCCGGGGCTTGACCGGCCGAGGAGTCTGACAAGAAAATGGGCTACATGCTCGACATCCTGGCGGGAGTGGTCAACATCCTCCACATGGTCCTGACCGCGTACATGTGGGTGGTCATCATCTCGGCGCTCCTGTCCTGGGTCAATCCCGACCCCTACAATCCCATCGTCCGTTTCCTGCGCAACGTGACCGAGCCGGTGTTCTACTGGATCCGGCGGCGGCTGCCCTTCGTCGTGGTCGGAGGCTTCGACCTCTCGCCCATCGTCGTCATCCTGGGCATCCAGCTGCTGGATTCCATCCTCATCCGGGCCTTCAGCCGGATGGCCATGAGCATGGCGGGAGTCTGAACATGTCCGTGTCCAAGATCGATCTCCTGAACAGGAAGTTTTCCCGCGCCCTTTTCGGCTATTCCCGCCTGGAGGTGGACCAGTTCCTCCAGGAGGCGGCCGAGGCCCTGGGACAGACGGTTGATTCGCGCAAGGACGCCCTGCGCAAGCTCAAGCGGCTGGAGGAGACGGTCGAGGAGTACCGCCGCCGCGACGAGACCCTGCGCGACACGCTCATGAGCACGCAGAAGATGGTCGACGATCTGAAGGCCCAGGCCGGGCGCGAGGCCGAGATCATCCTGGACCAGGCCCGGGCCAAGGCCGAGGGCATGGTTCAGCAGGGCTACGCCCGCCTGACCCAGCTGCGCGAAGAGGTGGAGCGGCTCAAGCGCCAGCGCGCGGAGTTCGAGGTCCAGCTCAAGGCCATGCTGGAGAGCCACCTGCGCCTGCTCGACGCCGGGCAGCCCGAACGGGAGCGCCTGGAGGAGATGGAGGCCAAGGTCACTTTTCTGAAGAAGGCCGAGTGAGGGGGAACATGGCCGGGCTGCCCGACTTTGTGCGGCCCGCCGGGGAGGGCCGTTGGCGGCTCCTCGTCTGGGTGCAGCCCGGGGCCAAGGCCGACGGGCTGGCCGGAACCTACCAGGGGGCCCTCAAGGTCCGCCTGGGAGCCCGGGCCGTGGACGGCAAGGCCAACAAAGCGCTCATCGACTACATCGCCGGCAGGCTGGACCTGAGGAAGAACCAGGTCCTTCTGGAGACCGGCCAGACGGGCAGGAAGAAGACCCTGCTCGTGACGTCCCGAATGGAGCCGCCCTGGAGCCGCATGGCGTCCGAGGCCGCCGAGGAATGAACAAGCAACCAAGGAGCGACGCATGGAAAACAACGACCTGGCCATCATCGAGAAGTACGGTTCCCAGGACAGCGAGCTTCGCGACCTCTACGAGCAGCACCAGGAATACGAGAAGTTGTTGGACAAGCTGGAGAGCAAGCCCTACCTGAGCCCGACCCAGATGCAGGAGATCAAGGCGATCAAGAAGAAGAAGCTCGCCGGGAAGACCAAGCTTCAGTTCCTGCTCGATAAATACCGTCAAGCGGAGGCGTGATCGAATGGAAATGACCGGGGCCCAGATTCTGCTGGAGTGTCTGAAGCGCGAGGGCGTGGAGGTCGTGTTCGGCTTCCCGGGCGGCGCGGTGATCGACATCTATCACGAGTTGCCCAACTCCCCCATCAAGCACATCCTCGTCCGTCACGAGCAGGGCGCGATTCACGCGGCCGACGGATACGCCCGGGCCTCGGGCAGCGTAGGCGTATGCCTAGTCACCTCCGGTCCCGGCGCGACCAACACGGTCACCGGGATCGCCACCGCCTACATGGATTCCATTCCCGTGGTCATCCTCACGGGCCAGGTGCCGACCAAGCTCATCGGCAACGACGCCTTTCAGGAAGTGGACATCGTGGGCATCACGCGCCCCTGCACCAAGCACAACTATCTGGTGAAGGACGTGCGCGACCTGGCCCACGTGGTGCGGCAGGCCTTCTACCTGGCTCGCTCGGGACGCCCCGGGCCGGTGCTCGTGGACCTGCCCAAGGACGTGATGCAGGCCAAGACCGCCTTCAAGTATCCCGAAGACGTGTCCATGCGCAGCTACAACCCGACCTACAAGCCGCACATCGGACAGGTGCGCAAGGTCGCCCAGCTGATCAAGAAGGCCGAGCGGCCGCTCATCTACTCCGGCGGCGGGGTCATCAGCTCCAAGGGCCACGAGGAACTGACCTGGCTGGCGCGCAAGCTGTCCATCCCGGTCACGTCCACGCTCATGGGCCTGGGGGCCTTCCCCGGCGACGATCCGCTCTGGCTCGGCATGCTCGGCATGCACGGCACCTACACGGCCAACATGGCCGTGAGCAACGCCGACCTCGTGCTGGCCGTGGGCGCGCGCTTCGACGACCGCGTCACGGGCAAGGTGAGCACCTTCGCGCCCAAGGCCACGTTGGTGCACATCGACATCGACCCGACTTCCATCCAGAAGAACGTCTCCGTGCACGTGCCCCTGGTCTCGGACTGCAAGCTGGCCCTGGCCGCCCTGAAGAAGGACCTGGAGCAGGCCGCCGAGGAGCTGGACTGGGCCGCCAAGCACAAGGCCTGGATCAAGCAGGTCAAGGCCTGGAACAAGGAGCATCCCCTGACCTACAAGGAGGGGACCGGCATCAGCCCGCAGTACGTGGTGGAGACCATCGGCGAGCTGACCAAGGGCAAGGCCATCATCACCACCGAGGTGGGCCAGAACCAGATGTGGGCCGCCCAGTTCTTGAAGATCACCAAGCCGAACACCTTCCTCTCCTCGGGCGGCCTGGGCACGATGGGCTACGGCTTTCCGGCCGCCATCGGCGCGCAGATGGCCTTCCCCGGGGCCCTGGTCATCGACATCGCCGGGGACGGCTCCATCCAGATGAACATCCAGGAGCTGGCCACGGCGGTCTGCCACAACCTGCCGGTGAAGATCGTGATCCTGAACAACGGCTACCTGGGCATGGTCCGGCAGTGGCAGGAGCTCTTCTACCAGAAGAACTACTGCGAAACCTGCATGGAGGCCCAGCCGGACTTCGTCAAGCTGGCCGAGGCCTATGGGGCCGCCGGGTTCCGCGTGACCGAGAAGAAGGACGTGGCGCCCGTCTTGAAGAAGGCCTTCAAGCTCAAGCAGACGGTCATCGTGGATGTGCGTGTGGAGCGTGAGGCGAACGTGTACCCCATGATCCCCGCCGGCGCGTCTCTCACCGAAATGCTGCTGGTGTAGGAGGGTAGCCGCATGCGCCATATACTTTCCGTGACCGTGGAGAACGAGCCCGGCGTCCTGTCCCGGGTGGCCGGCCTGTTCAGCGGCCGCGGCTTCAACATCGAGTCCCTGAACGTCGGCCCCACCCTGGACCCCGGCGTTTCGCACATGACCATCACCACCGAGGGCGACGAGCTCATCATCGAGCAGATCATCAAACAGCTGCGCAAGCTGGTCATGGTCATCAAGGTGGTGGACCTGACCACCCTCAAGGCCGTGCAGCGCGAAATGGTTCTCATCAAGGTCAGCGCCGAGGACTCCAAGCGCGCCGAGATCCTGCGCATCGTGGACATCTTCCGCTGCAAGGTGGTGGATGTGAGCGTGGACGAGCTGACCATCGAGATCACCGGCGACCAGGAAAAGATCAGCGCCCTGATCAGCCTGTTGACCCGGTTCGGCATCAAGGAGACCGCCCGCTCGGGAACGGTATCCCTACGCCGCGCCATGCAACTGTCGAGCTGAGGCACGCCTTCGACCTGGGCGGGGGGACCTCGGCGTCCCCCCGCCTTTTCCTGGCCCCGGGGCGCCGTTCGCCCGTCCGGCGGGGATATTCCAGAAACCATTTTGCACACGAGGAAGCGACATGAAAGTGTATTACGAGAAGGATGCGGACCTGAAGCTGCTCAAGAACAAGACCGTGGCCATCATCGGCTACGGCAGCCAGGGCCATGCCCACGCCCAGAATCTGCGCGACTCGGGCGTCAAGGTCGTGGTGGGCCAGCGTCCCGGCGGCCCGAACCACGCCCTGGCCAAGGAGCACGGCTTCAAGCCCGTGAGCGCCGCCGAGGCCGCCAAGAAGGCCGACCTGATCATGATCCTCCTGCCGGACCAGACCCAGGCCCAGGTCTTCAAGCAGGACATCCTGCCCAACCTGAAGCCCGGCAAGGCCATCGCCTTCGGCCACGGCTTCAACATCCACTTCAATCAGATCGTGGCCCCCGACGGCGTGGACGTGATCATGATCGCGCCCAAGGGCCCGGGTCACCTCGTCCGCCGCACCTTCACCGAGGGCGGCGCGGTGCCCGCCCTGGTGGCCGTGCACCAGGACGCCTCGGGCAAGGCCCTGAAGCTGGCCCTGGCCTACGCCAAGGGCATCGGCGCCACCCGTTCCGGCGTCATCGAGACCACCTTCCGCGAGGAGACCGAGACCGACCTCTTCGGCGAGCAGGCCGTGCTCTGCGGCGGCCTCACCTCGCTCATCCAGGCCGGTTTCGAGACCCTGGTGGAGGCCGGCTACCAGCCCGAGATGGCCTACTTCGAGTGCATGCACGAGATGAAGCTCATCGTGGACCTGCTCTACGAGGGCGGCATGGCCCGCATGCGCTACTCCATCTCCGACACGGCCGAATACGGCGACTACGTGTCCGGTCCCCGGGTGGTGGGCGAGGAGAGCCGCAAGGCCATGAAGACCATCCTCAAGGAGATCCAGGACGGCACCTTCGCCCGCGACTTCCTGGTGGAGAACCAGTCCGGCCGGGCCCACTTCCTGGCCATGCGCCGCCTGGGCGCGGAGCACCAGATCGAAAAGGTCGGTTCGGACCTGCGCTCCATGATGGGCTGGCTGAAGAAGAAATAGCCTCCCCACCGCGACGTGAAGGGGCCCGCTTCGGCGGGCCCCTTTTTTGTTACGGACGTGTGAAGATCGTGCCCGGGGGATGATCGTCACACAGCCGCCCTGTCCCCCGGGCCGGGGCTGGGCTATGGTGCGCCCGGTTGCACCACTTCAGGAGGTTTGCACCGTGAACAATGATACGGAGTTGTTGCGCACCATCCTCGGCATCCCGGACGACTACGGCTGGGACGAGCGCGAACGGAACCTGGCGGCCAGCCAGCTGCGCAACTGGGTCACGCAGTACGGCGAGGATGTGATCCGGGAAAAGCGGCGGGGGTTCCTGCTGAGCCTTTCCAACCAGGGACAGCGCGGACTGCGCGCCTACCTCTAGAGTTCCTCCGGCAGAAAGGCCGCCTTTGGGCGGCCTTCCTCATTATTTCCCGCGCTTCTTGAGCGCGGGCTTCACGTCCACCACCGGAGTGCCGTCCACGGCCTCCAGGCCGTCCACCAGCAGGCTCGCGCCCTTGATCTCCAGGATGGTGACCTCGTGCAGGCCGATGGGGTTCGGCCGGTCCGGGGAACGGGTGGCCAGGACGCCGCGCTTGGGCACGTCCCGGTTGCCCCGGGGATGCACCCGCAGCACGCTCCGGTCGGCCAAGTGGAGCCAGGTCAGGAGTTGGATCTTTTGCCCGGCCTCCAGGCCGTCCAGGGCCGGAAGCAGGGCCGGGTCGAGGTCGATCCAGGCGCGCGGCGCGTCCTCGTCCTCGCACTTCGGAGCCTGATCGCGGCTGGCCAGGGGCGAGCGCACCCGGCCGATGGGCGCGAGCCGCAGGCCCGCACCGGCCGGGGCCGAGAAGTGGTCGTGGCCGGACACGGTCACCGGCACGCCGTTCAGGCGCAGGCCCGGCCGCTCCGATACCGCGCCGATGGCCCGCGCGCCGGGCAGCAGCTTCAGGATCGCCTCCAGGTCGCCGAGCGCGGCCACGCCCAGCAGGGCGTAGTCCTCGCCGCCGCGCAGGGCCAGTTCCAGGGGGCCCTGGCCGAGGGTCCCGGCCAGGGCCGTCAATTCGGGGTGCAGATCCCCGGCCGCGAGGTCCAGGTCCGCGCCCAGGTCCGGCCCCAGGAGCCGAGGCAGGTCACGGGCCAGGCCGTCGGACACGTCCATGAGCCCGCGCGCCAGGCCGCTTTCCGCCAGGGCCAGGCCTTCGGCCAGCCGGGGTTCGGGCCGCAGGTGCGCGGCGCAGCAGACCGGCCATTGTTCCCTGGCCGCCAGGCCGTCCCGTTCCAGAATCAGCAGCCCGGCGCGGGCCAGTCCCAGGTCGCCGACCACGAAGAGCGCGTCCCCGGGGCGGCAGCCCCCGCGCGCCAGCACGCGGCCAGCGGGGCCGGGGCGTCCCAGGGCGCAGATGTCCAGGCCCACGGTCTCGGCCCGGCTCAGGTCGCCTCCGGCCAGATGCACGCCGTGGGCCTTGGCCAGGGCCGCCATGCCCGCCAGCACGCCGTCCCAGAACTCCTCGCCGGGGCCCGGCGGGACCATGAGCGAGAGGGTGAAGGCCAGGGCCTTGCCGCCCATGGCCGCGATGTCGCTCAGGTTCACGGCCAGGGCCTTGTGCCCGATGTCTTCGGGCGCGAAGTACGAGCGCCGGAAGTGCACGTCCTCCAGGAAGAGGTCCGAGGTGGCCAGCAGGCCCCCGGCGACATCCAGGAGGGCGCAGTCGTCGCCGCGTTCCAGGAGGGCCAGGGGGCGGCCCGGGGGAAAATGGTGCTCGATGCGGGCCAGGAAGGCGTCTTCCGAGTTCAGGGGCATGGGGCCTCCAGTGCCGGTCCTATAGCATTTCCAGATAGTCGCCCACAATGACCTTGAGCCCGAATCCGGGGAAGTTCACGCGGAACTTGTTGTCCTCCAGGCGGGCCACGATCTTGCCCGGGCCGAAGATCTTGTGCTTGCAGCGGCCCAGTTCGCCGGGCGCGGCCGAGGGACCGGCGGACCGAGCCGGTTCGGAGGCCGCGGAGCGCTGGACGGGCGGCGGAGACATCGGACGCACGCCGCCGAGATAGGACTCCTGGACCCGCCGGAAGCAGGCCTCGGGCAGTTCGCTGACGAAGGGCGAGGGAATGGCCGGTTCGGTGACGCCGTTGTAGCGGTTGTAGAGCGAGCCGGGCACGAACAGGGCCAGTTCGTCGCGGGCCCGGGTGCAGGCCACGTAGAGCAGGCGGCGCTCCTCCTCCAGGTCCTCGGGCCGGGACAGGGCCCGCTTGGAGGGAAAGCGGTCCTGGACCAGATCGATGACGAGCACGGCGTTCCACTCCAGGCCCTTGGCCGAGTGCACGGTGGAGAGCACCAGGGCGTCCTCGCGGCGGGACTCCTGCTGCTCGCCGTCCAGGCTCAGGTCGGCCAGGAAGGCGTCGATGTCCTGGTAGGCGGCCGCGATCTGGAGCAGCTGCTCCAGTCCGGCCTGGCGCTTGGGGTAGTCGTCCGGGAACTGGCTCACGAGGATGGGCGTGTAGAAGGCCAGGATCTGCTCCAGGGCCCCGGCCGGGGTCTTGGCCGTGCGGCGCAGGGTGTCCAGGTCGCGCAGCAGCCCGCCCAGCTCGGCGTGCTTCTTGACCTTCTTGTCGAGGAACTTCTCGTCCCCGGCCAGGATGGCCTGGGCGATGCGGGTGGCGGTCTTGGGGCCGACGCCCTTGATGTGGGCCAAGGCCCGCTGCCAGGAGAGCAGGTCCGCCGGGTTGCGGGCCAGCCGCAGGTAGGCCAGGGCGTCCTTGACGTGCGCGGCCTCGTGGAAGCGGATGCCGCCGTACTTCTGGTAGGCCAGGCCCATCTGGGAGAGCGCGGCCTCCAGGGGGAAGGACTGGTACCCGGCGCGGAAGAGCACGGCGATCTCGTGCAGGGGATGCTTGCGGGCCAGCTCGATGACCGTGTTGAGCACCTGCCGGGCCTGGGTCTGGTCGCTCAGGGGCTGGACGAGCAGGGGGCGGTCGCCGCCCCGGCGCGCGGCCACCAGGCGCTTGTCGAATTTCTGGATCGCGCCGTCCAGGATGTGGTTCGTCAGGTCCAGGATGGGCTGGGTGGAGCGGTAGTTGCGTTCCAGGCGGATGATCCTGGCCCCGGGGAAGTCCTTGGGGAAGTCCAGGATGTTGGCTACGTTGGCCCCCCGGAAGGCGTAGATGGACTGGGCGTCGTCGCCCACGGCCATGACGTTGCCCTCGCGGCCCGCCAGCAGGCGCACGATGCGGGCCTGGACCAGGTTCGTGTCCTGGTACTCGTCGACCATGATGTAGCGGTGCCGGGCGCGCAGTTCCGCGCGCAGCTGCTCCCGTTCGCTCAGGGCCCGTTCCAGGAGGAAGAGCAGGTCGTCGTAGTCCGCCAGCCCGTGGCCGCGCTTGAAGCTTTCGTAGCCCGCCGCCAGGGCCTCCAGGTCGCCCAGGTAGGGCATCAGGTGGTAGGCCTCGCGCTCCAGCAGTTCCTTGAGCGGCAGCTCCTTGTTGCGGGACTTGGTGATGCAGTCCGCCACCGTGGCCCGCTTGGGAAAGGAGCGGTCGGACTTGCCCAGGCCGAGCCCGTCGCGCACCTCGCGGATGGCGTCCTCGGAGTCGCCCCGGTCCATGAGCGTGATGCCGCCCGTGGTCCCCACCAGCTCGGGGTGGCGGCGCAGCACGGAGTAGGCGAAGGAGTGGAAGGTGCCCCCGCCGGTACCGGTCAGGGGCCGGTTCAGCAGGGCCCCGGCCCGGGAGAGCATCTCCTGGGCGGCCTTGCGGGTGAAGGTCAGGAGCAGGATCTGCTCCGGCGGCACGCCCAGCTCCACGAGCCGGGCCAGGCGGTAGACGATGGTCCGGGTCTTGCCCGAACCGGCCCCGGCGATGACGAGCACCGGGCCGTCGGTGTGCAGCGCGGCCTGGAGCTGTTCGGGGTTGAGATCGCGTTCGAAGTCTATGGGCATGCGTGGATTCCGAAGTGGCTCAGGATGAGGCGGCCCGCGTCGCGCATCCGCTCCGGCCGGTCCCCGGCCGAGTCGCGGAAGAAGGCGTCGACCGCCGTGTGCGTCCCGTCCCGGCCAAAGCGGCCGAACACGGCGTCCCGGTTGAACTTGGCCTTCAGGTCGAAGCCCGGCCGGGCCAGGCAGAGCAGGTCCGGCGGGGTCATGGCCGCGCCGGTCCCAGGGTACAGTTCGCGTCCGAAAAACACCTGTTCCATGACCCGCTCGCCCTGGAAGGTCAAGCCCAGGAGCGCTTCGCGGATTTCCCCGGCCAGCCGGTCGGCGTCCGCCTCCGAGAGCCGCCCCCGGCCGAAGCGGGCGCGCGCGTGGAGGTGGATGCGGCCGGGATCCAGGGCCAGGGCAGCGCTTTCCGGGGCGATCCGGGCGGCCTCCCACTCGGCCTCGGCCCCGTGCCTGCCGGGCGGCAGGAGCCGGAGCAGGCCGGCCTCGGCCAGCCAGCGGTTCAGGTCCACCTCGGTACGCAGGCCGGTGAAGCCGTGGTCGGCCAGGACCAGGAGCCGCTTGGGCTCGGGCAGGGCCGCGCAGCGTTCGAGAAACTCGCCGATGAGCTCGTCCCAGAGGACGAGCAGGGCCAGACAGTCGGCGTGCAGGGGGTGGGACTCCTCGGCCACGGCGGACCAGAGGAAGTGGAACAGCCGGTCGGTCTCGGTGAGCACGAAGACGAACAGGTCCCAGGCCAGGTCCGGCCAGAGCAGGTCCAGGGCCGTGCGTCGCGAGGCCAGGGTGGCCCGCAGCCCGGCCAGGAGATACTCGGGATCGGCCGCGCCCCGGGTGGTGTCGGCCTCCAGGCGGTAGCCCCGGCGGGCCAGCTGTCCGGCCAGGAAGGGCGGGAACACGGCCCGCTCCAGGTCCCGGGCCACGAACCCGGCCACGAGCATGCCGCGCAGGGGCCGGGCCGGGTAGGTGTTGGGCAGGTTGACGACCCGGCTCGTCAGGCCGCGCGCGCCCAGGCGGTCGAAGACCGTGGGGCAGGCCACGTGCGTGGCGTCCACGATGGACAGTTCGTAGGAGGTCGGGTCCAGGCGGGTGAAGCCGAACACGCCGTGGACCTCCGGGCCCTCGCCCGTGGCCAGGGAGGTCCAGTTCACCGGCGAGAGCTCGGGCAGCTCGGCCCGGATGCTCCCGGCCCCGGGCAGCAGCGTGGCCAGGTTGGGCAGCCGGGGGGCCAGGCGCGCGGCCAGGGACAGGGGCAGGCCGTCCAGTCCGAGGACCGCCAGCCTGGAGCGTTCCAGCATCAGCCCAGCACCACGTCGTACTTCTTGCCGAAGCGGGCCGGGTTGTAGGACAGCTTGGCCTTGCGCAGGCCCTCTTCGCCCAGGTCCTGTTCACGGTTGACGAAGGCGAAGTCCTTGGCCGCGTGTTCCAGGAACATCTGGTTGATGGCCTGGTAGGCCCCGGGGAAGCGGGTATCGGCCTTCTCGAAGTGGATCACCAGGGTGTCCTTGGACAGGCACTCGGCCACGGTGTAGGCCACGATGCGGCCCTCCACGCGCACGGTGCCGCCCATGAGGCAGGTCAGCCGGTCCATGTGCTGGAGCACGCGGGTGATGGCGTGGTTCTCGGCCTCCAGGGCCGGGGAGTGCTCGTTCTCCTCCTCGCGCCAGCGGAACCAGTCGGCCTGCATGTCGAGCACCTCCTCCACGCAGTCCGGGGTCATGCAGCTGTACTGCCAGAGGTTGTCGTTCTTGAACCGCTCCAGGTACTCGCGCTTCTTGCGGTAGGTCTCGCCGGGCAGGGCGACGAGGTCGGGCACGGAGTAGACGTAGTCCCAGTGGTCGCGGGCGGCGGTGAGGGCGATGCGGCGGTTGAAGGCGTCCTTCCAGATCCGGGCCAGGGACTCGGGCACGCGGGTGAAGGTCCGGGCCTCGGTGACGCCCTTGCATTCGGCCCACTGGTAGTCGCCCCAGGGGCCCAGGGGGGCCCAGTGGACGAGGTTCGGGCGGGTCTGGCGGATCCAGACCAGGCCCTTGGAAAAGGCCCATTCCAGGCCGTAGTGCTCGGCCCAGCCCCAGATGTTGGCGAAGGCGTAGTCCGAGGTGACCTCCGGGGTGGCGGCCAGGAGCTGGCCGTAGTCGAACTGTCGGTCCAGACTCAGCGGTTCAAACGCGAGGGGCATGCGCTGCTTCCTTTTTGCAGTGTTTGTGTTTGATCATGCCGTGGCAGGACCAGTCCTTGAAGGCGTAGACGTAGAGCATGACCAGGGACTGCGCGGCCTGGGAGACGAGCATGGAGATCCAGACGCCCGAGGCGCGGCCCATGACGAGGTGGCCGAGCACGTAGGCCAGGGGCAGGCGCAGGAACCAGGTGGCCAACCCCATGATGATCATGTTGAAGTGCGTGGCGCCCGCGCCGTTGAAGGCCCCGGACAGGATCATGGTGGTCAGGGTGAACGGGATGGCCAGCAGGTTCCAGAACAGGTAGCTCACGGCCTCGCGCTGGACCGCCGGGTCCGGAGCCAGGAAGGCCGCCAGGGGCTCCAGGAACTGCCAGACCACCAGGGCCACGGCCACGATGCAGACCAGGCCCACGAACAGAATGCGGTAGCCGTAGGAGCGGGCCTCCTCGAAGCGGCCCGCGCCCAGGGAATGGCCCACCAGGATGCCCGCGGTCATGTTGAAGGCGAAGGCGGGCAGGAAGAGCAGGGACTCCACGCGGATTCCGGCGGACATGCCCGCCAGGGACGCGACGCTGTCCCGGGGCAGGGCCGCGGTGATGGCGTAGAGCACGAGATAGCCCGAGTGCCAGACCACCTGCATGGCCACCGAGGGCCAGGAGACCTTGGTGAGGTACGGCAGGGCCCGGCGCACCCAGCGCCAGGGCGCGAAGATGTTCCGGGCCAGCAGGCCCTCCTTGCGCAGGGCCAGCACGTTGGCGGCCGCGCCCAGGGTCACGGACCAGAACGTGGCCCAGGCCAGGCCCTTGTAGCCCAGCTCCGGCAGGCCCCACCAGCCCAGGCCCAGGCCCAGGTCGCCCACAGTGTTCAGTACCGTGACCACGGCCATGGAGTAGAGCGGGAAGAAGACCTGCTTGCGGGCGCGGAACACGGCGTTGAGCACGAGGAGCAGGGAGTAGGACGGCAGGAGCAGGAGATAGACCCAGAGGAAGTATTCCGTGACCGGCCGGATGGCGGCGGGCACCTGCAGGGCCGAGAGGAGCAGGCTCTTCAGGGGCAGGCCCAGGAGCAGCAGGACGCCGCCCATGCCCAGGCCCAGGCTGAGGCACAGGCCCACGTAGCGCCGGGCGCGCAACCGCTTGCCCGCGCCCAGGGACTGGCCGATGGCGGCCACGCCCGCGTTGGCCACGGCGGTGGCCACGATGAGGAAGAAGAACAGCGACTGGGTGATGATCCCCAGGGAGGCCTGGACCTCGCGGTTGATGCGTCCGGCGGTCCAGACGTCCACGAAGCCGATGAGGAAGTTGAAGACCATCATCAGGATCTGGGGCCAGGACAGGGTCCAGATGGTGCGGTAGGGCGACTGGTCCAGGCCCTCGGGGGAACGGCTCACGCTCATGGGGGATCGGCTTCCTTGCGGCCGGGGGCGCCCGGCGATCCGGGAACCATAGTCATTCTCCGACGTTTGCCAAGGGGGGCTGGGCAAGGTGGCCGCGCTTTACTTTTTATGCAGGCGCAAACATAATGCCTGTACCTGACGAGGATTCAGTCAAGGAGGCCGCCATGTCCCGGACCCCGGCGCAGGCCACCCTGCGCGTCCATCTCTGGTTCGAAAACGAGGACGGCATGCTCTTCGGCCTGGGCCGCGCCCAGCTTCTGCGCGAGGTGGCCCGCCTGGGCTCGCTGCACAAGGCCGCGCAGGCCCTGGGCATGTCCTACCGGGCCGCCTGGGGCCGCATCAAGCGCACCGAGGCCGCCCTGGGCAGCCCCGTGGTGGCCAAGGTCGCGGGCCGCAAGGGCTACGCCCTGACTCCCCTGGGAGAGCGGCTGCTGGCCGAGTTCTTTTCCTGGCACGAGGAGGTCGAGCGCTTCGCCCTGGAACGCGCGCGGGGAGCGTTTTCCTGGGACACCGCCGGATTCGCCGGGGATTCGCCGGATTCCTAGTCGTCGTGCGAGTGGGGCTGGCCGCCCTCGGCGTGCACGTGCACGTGGGCGTGCGGCTCGGCCTTGCTCTCCACCAGCCTGCCGTCGCGCAGGGAATACAGGCTGTTCGTGATCCTGGAGAGGAAGTCCGGCTCGTGGGACACGGCCAGGATGGCGATGTCCAGCCCGTTGAGGATGTCCACGATGCGGCCCTTGGTCTCCAGGTCCAGTCCCGTGGTGGGCTCGTCCAGGATGAGCGCCTCGGGCCGCATGGAGAGCACCGTGGCCAGGGCCACCAGCTTCTGCTCCCCGCCCGAGAGGCGGTAGGGCACGCGTTCGGCGAAGCCGGAGAGGCCGAGCAGGTCGAGGGTCTCCTCGGCCCTGGCGCGGGCCTCGGCGCGGGAAAGGCCCTGGTTCAGCGGGCCGAAGGCCACGTCGTCGAGCACCGTGGGGCTGAAGAGCTGGTCGTCGGCGTGCTGGAAGAGGAATCCCAGGCGCAGCCGGGCCGGGCCGAAGTCCTTGGGTCCGTTCATGGCCTGGCCGAAGAGCCGGATTTCCCCGGCCGAGGGTCGGATGAGGCCCATGAGCGAGAAGAGCAGGGTGGTCTTGCCGCAGCCGTTGGGACCCACGAGGCCTCGGCGTTCGCCCCGGCGCAGGACCAGGTCCAGCCCGCGCAGCACCGGCTCCCGCCCCGGGTAGCCGCAGGTCAGCCCCCGGACCTCGATGAGCGTTTCCGCGCCGCTCACGACACTCCCCTCAGAAACGGCAATCCGGCCACGGCCGCCGAGGCCAGCACCGCCAGGGTCAGGAAGACCGCGTCCCGCGCGCCGTAGGAGAAGTCGGCCAGGGAGTGGAAGCGGCCGTTGAAGCCCCGGCAGAGCATGGCCTGGTGCACCCGCTCGGCCCGGTCCCAGCTCTTCACCAGAAGCATGCCCAGGAGCCAGGCGTAGGTTGTGTAGGTGTGGCCGTTGGTGCGCGGCTTGAAGCCCCGCGCCTCGGCCGCCGTGAGCAGGCGGCGGAACTCGCGCTGGATGACGAAGAGGTAGCGGTGGGTCATGAGCAGGAGGTGGCAGAACTTCTCCGGCAGGCCCAGGGCCTGCAGGGCCCGGCCCAGGTCCTGGGGCGCGATGGTGCCCACCAGGGCGGTCACGGCCAGGAAGGCCGCGTTGGTCTTGAGCGTGAGCAGCAGGGCCAGCCGCGTCCCTTCGTGGGAGTAGGCCAGGGGACCCAGGCGGAAGAGGGCCTCACCCTGTCCGTCCAGGGGCAGGAAGACCCAGAGGAAGGCCGTGAAGGCGTTCACCGCCAGGAGGCGGCGCAGAACCAGACCGGGCGCGGGCCGGGCCAGGGCCAGGGCCAGGAGACCGAAGCCCAGGGCGGCCAGGGCCGACGCCTGGGAATGGACCAGGGCCACGGGCAGGCTGAAGACGAGCAGGGCCAGGAGCCGAGCGCGCGGGTCGAGGCGGTGGATCGGACCGCTTCCCCGGGAAAGAGGCGCTTCGAGGTCGGACATCAGGCCAGCGCGCCGGAGAGAACCTCGGGCTTGACCCGGCGCAGGAAGACCACCGCGGCGGCCGTGACGAAGCCCTCGATGACGCTGATCGGCAGGTTGGCCAGGAAGATGGCCCAGGCCGCGTGCAGGAAGGTTTCGCCCGTGCCGATGAGCGCCAGGGCCACCAGGATGCCGGAGAGGAAGACCGCCAGGAAGCCGCAGAGGAAGCCGCCCAGGCCCGCGCGGCGGTTGTCCGGCGAGAGCAGCAGGGGGCGGAAGGCCAGGGCGCAGAGCACGGCGGGCAGGGCCATGGTCAGGGTGTTCACGCCGAGCACGGTCAGGCCTCCGAACTGGAAGAGCACGGCCTGGAGCAGCAGGGCCACGAGGATGGCCGGGAAAGCGGCCCAGCCCAGGATCGCCCCCAGCAGGCCGTTGAGGATGAGGTGGGCGCTGGTGAAGCCCACCGGCACGTGCACCAGGGAGGCCACGAAGAACGCCGAGGAGAGGATGGCCGCCTGGGGCATGCGTTCGGGGGAGAGCCGTTTCAGGCCGGCGGCGACGCCGGCGGCCGCCAGGGCGGCTCCCGTCAGGAGCACCGGAGCGGAGAGAACGCCTTCGGAGATGTGCATGGTCGCCCGCCTCGCTGGAATCGTCGGATGCCGTGAATACGTTTCGAAAAACCGCAAGCACTGCGTAGCACGCATTCAGGGCCAATGCAACGGAACCGATCCGCCGCGACGATCAGGCCAGTCCGACCTCGGAGCGGATCGAGGTCACGGCCGCGATGGCGATCTGGAAGAACTCGCCCAGGTCCAGGCCGATCTTCTCGCATTCGCGGATGATCTCGCGGTTCACGGCGGCGGCGAAGGCCTTCTCCTTCATCTTTTTTTTCAGGCTCTTGGGCTCCATGCCGTCGAGCCCGCCGGGACGCACCAGGGCGTTGGCGTGGACCAGGCCGGTGACGGTTTCGCCGCAGCGCAGGGCGAAGTCGAACTCCGTGGCCGGGGCCTCGCCGTTGTTCAGCTCGCAGGCGTGACGCACGATGGCCGTCAGGGCTTCGTCCGGCAGTCGGCCGTCCAGCATCTCCACCGTGAGCCGCCCGTGCCGGGCGGTCTCGTCCTTGGTCTCGGCATAGTCCAGGTCGTGCAGCAGACCGGCCAAGCCCCAGAGTTCCTCGTCCCGGCCCAGGCGGCGGGCCAGCCCGCGCATCACGGCCTCGGTCTCCAGGGCGTGCGCGATGAGATGTTGTTCGTTGTTGCGGCTCTTCAGCAGGCTCAGGGCCTCGTCGCGGCTGATCATCTTGAACTCCTTGGATATTTGAAAGACTCTCGATTTTTTCGCGATGCGCTTCGGGTCACTTTCCGGCCGCGTGGCAGGCCACGAAGCGTCCCGGGGCCGCCTCGCGCAGGTCCGGGACGCGTTCCCGGCAGTCGGCCCGGGCCTCGGGGCAGCGGGGGTGGAAGGCGCAGCCCGGGGGCGGGGCCAGGGGGCTCGGCAGCTCGCCGCGCGCCC
>NZ_JAMHGA010000033.1 GCF_023660105.1 Desulfovibrio aminophilus
CCCGCGCCCCCCCCCCCCCCCCCCCGCTTCCGTTTCGCCGGATGGTCCAGGACGAAGTCCTGGCGCGGGGTCCGGGGGCTCGCGGCCTCCGGCCGCCGGAGGCTATTCCTGGTCCAGCATGGTCAGGTCGCCGGGGTCCACGTTCAGTTCCTGAGCCTTGAGCACGCGGCGCATGATCTTGCCCGAGCGGGTGCGCGGCAGGGTCTCGCGGAACTCGATGCTCTTGATGGCGGCCACGGGGCCCAGCTCGCCGCGCACGTGGCGCTTGAGGTCCTGGATGAGCTCGGTGGAGCCCTGGCGGTCCGGGTTGAGCACGAGGAAGGCCTTGGCCGCCTCGCCCTTGATGGCGTCCGGCACGCCGACCACGGCGGCCTCGCTCACGGCCGGGTGGGAGCCGAAGGCGGCCTCCAGCTCGGCGGTGCCCACGCGGTGCCCGGCGATGTTCAGCACGTCGTCGGCCCGGCCCTGGATCCAGAAGAATCCGTCCTCGTCCTTCTTGGCCACGTCGCCCGCGAAGTAGACCCCGCCGGGGATGGCCTCGTAGTAGTCGCGGCGGAAGCGCTCCTCGTCGCCGAGGATGCCGGTGGCCATGCCCGGCCAGGGGCGGCGCATGACGAGGAAGCCGCCCTTGCCCGGGGGCACGGGGGCGCCGTCGCGGTCCACCACGTCGGCCTCCACGCCGGGCAGGGGCTTGGTCACGGAGCCGGGCTTGAGCAGGGAGATGGGCAGGGGTGCGAGCATGAACATGCCGGTCTCGGTCTGCCACCAGGTGTCCAGCAGGGGGCATTCGCTGCGGCCGATGTTCTTGTAGAACCACATCCAGGGCTCGGGCCCGATGGGCTCGCCCACGGTGCCGAGCAGGCGCAGGGTGGAGAGGTCGTGGCGGCGGGGGTACTGGACGCCGAAGCGCATGAGCATGCGGATCATGGTCGGCACGGTGTAGAAGATGGTCACCCCGTACTTGTCCACGATGTGCCAGAGCCGGTCGGCCTGGGGGTAGTTGGGGTGGCCCTCGTAGAGCACGGTGGTGGTCCCGGCCAGGAGCGGGCCGTAGACCACGGCGGTGTGCCCGGTGATCCAGCCCGGGTCGGCGGTGCACCAGAAGATGTCCGTGGGCTTGATGTCGAAGACGTGGGTCAGGGTGCGGTGCACGCCGACCATGTAGCCGCCGTGGCTGTGGAGGATGCCCTTGGGCCGTCCGGTGGCCCCGGAGGTGTGCAGGAGGAAGAGCGGGTCGCCCGCCTCCATGACCTCGGTGGGGGCCTCGTTGCGCTCGTTGCGCACCAGGTCGTCGTACCAGAAGTCGCGGCCGTCCTGCATCTCCACGGCGGCCTTGGTGCGCCGGACCACGACCACGGAGTCCACGCGCTCGGCGTCCGCCCCGGCCAGGGCCTCGTCCACCAGGGGCTTGAGCTGGATGACCTGGCCGTTGCGGTAGAAGCCGTCGGCCGTGACCAGCAGGCGGGCCCCGGAGTCGCGCAGGCGTTCGCGCAGGGCCTTGGGCGAGAATCCGGCGAAGACCAGGGTGTGCACGGCGCCGATCTTGGCCGAGGCGAGCATGGCGATGACCGTCTCGGGCAGGGAGGGCATGTACAGGGCCACGCGGTCGCCCTTGGCCACGCCCAGGGAGCGCAGGGCCCCGGCGAAGCGGTTCACGGCGCGGTAGAGCTCGTAGTAGGTGTACTTGCGGTTGTCCCCGGGCTCGCCCTCCCAGACCAGGGCCAGCTTGTTCTTGTTGGCGGTCTCGATGTGCCGGTCCAGGGCGTTGTAGACGATGTTGCAGCGTCCGCCGGGGAACCAGCGGTAGAAGGGCGGGTTGGACTCGTCCAGGACCTGGTCCCATTTCTTGAACCAGTCCAGCTCGTCGGCGGCTTCCTCCCAGTAGGCCAGGGGGTCCTGGGCGGCCTGGCGGCGGTAGGCCTCCAGTTCCTGGGGGTTGACGTTGGCCTCGATGACGAGTTGCGGCAGGGGGCGGAAGACCCGCTCCTCCTGAAACAGACTGTCCAGGGCTCCGTTCTGGTCCATGTGCGGCCTCCGGGGCTGCGGGAAAACAGGGTCCGCAGCCTTTCCTTTCTCACGTTTTCCGTCGTCGGGCGCTCGCGGCTCCCGGAAAAATCGGCGGGCGGTCGCGGCCGTCCGGCCAATGGCGGGCTAGAAGCCCAGGATCTGCTTCAGCCGGGCGATGCGCCTGCGGCTGATGGGCAGCTCGATGCGGGTCTTGCCCGCGGTCCGGAGCATGAAGTTGCTGCCCGGCAGGCTGGCGATCTCCGTGACCATGTCCAGGTTCACCAGATACTTGCGGTGGACGCGGAAGAAGCCGTGAGGCTCCAGGCGCTCCTCCAGGTTCTTCAGCCGGTAGGAGGTCAGGAACTTCTGTCCGGCGGTGTGCACGTAGGAATAGTCCTCGTAGGCCTCGACGAAGACGATCTGGCCGTAGGGGATGAGGATCATCCTGCCGTCCAGGGTCACGGCCAGCTTCTCGATCTCCGGCGAGCGCGTGCGGTTCTGGTCCCAGGCGTCCTTGAGGGCGTTCAGGAAGTACTCCTGCTCCTCGTCGCCCATGTTCACCTGCACGGTCTCCTCGCCGTCGTCCTCGACCTCTTCGGCCTCGGGCCAGGCCTCGGGCGGCGGGGGCACCTCGCGGAAGCGGGACTTGAAGTCCGCCAGCCGCTCCAGGGTCTTCTGGAAGCGGTCCTCGGACACCGGCCAGAGGAGATAGTCCGCCGCGCCCATCTCGAAGGCCTGATAGGCCTTGGTCTCGCTGGCGGCGATGAAGACGAGCCCGGGCTTGCGCTTGCGCCCGGCCAGCATCTGGGCCAGCTCCAGGCCCGAGACCCCGCCGGGCAGGTCCACCCCGAGGAAGAACACGCCGTAGGGGATGGACTCCAGCAGCTCCAGGGCCTCGAAGGCGCTCACCGCCTCGCCCAGGATCTGGATCCAGGGCACGGCCTCCAGACGGCGGCGCAGTTCGGTGCGCACCGTCGGATCGGGGTGGAGGAGGAGACTTTTCAGTTTCGCCATGAGTGGGAGCGGCGGACGACCGCCTTTCTCTCGCTGTATCCCGAAATCGGAACGGATCGCAATCCCCCTTCGAGGCTTCACGGAAAGGCGGGGAAGATTGCGCCCACTCGCGCCGGTCCGCCTCGCGGTAGACCGGGGAAGCCGGGTGGGTTATCCTGGGGGCATGGCGACACTCCCCGGCAAGCTGGCCGTCCTCTCCGATCCCCACGGCAACCTGGAGGCCCTGCGACGGGTCCTGGAGGACATGGATGCCCAGGGCGCGGAGGAGGCCGTCTGCCTGGGCGACGCCGTGGGCTACGGCCCGGAGCCCGAGGCCGTGGTCCGGCTCCTGCGGGAGCGGGGCATCCCCCAGGTCATGGGCAACCACGAACACGGCATCGCGGACAAGGCCCAGATGTGCCGCTTCAACCCCCAGGCCCGGCAGGCCCTGGAGCGCACGGCCTGCCTGCTGGAGCCCGCCACCGCGGCCTTCCTCTCCGGCCTGCCGCGCTTCATCGTCCGCCACGGCGCGCGCTTCGTGCACGGCTGCCCGCCGGACCGGGTGAACACCTACCTGTACATGATCCGGGACAAGGCCCTGCCCGCCCTGTTCGGGCGCTTTCCCGAAGAGATCTGCTTCGTGGGCCACACCCACGAGCTGGCCCTGGTGGAGTTCGACGGGACCGAGGCCCGGAACCTGGACCTCAACGGCGGCAAGCTGTTCGAGCCCGGGAAGCGGTACATCGTCAACGTGGGAGCGGTGGGCCAGCCCCGCGACGGCGACAACCGGGCCAAGTACGTGCTCTGGGAGCCGGAGGCGCGGAAGATCGCCGTGCGCCGGGTGGCCTACGACATCCAGAAGACCGTGGACCGCATGCGCGAGCTGGGCATGCCCGAGGTCTACGCCGACCGGCTCTGGTAGTCCCCGCGACCCGTATGAAGGACGCTGATGAAACGCATCGGACGCTATGAAATCCTGGGACTGCTCGGCCGGGGCGGCATGGGCGCGGTGTACAAGGCCGCCGCCCCGCGCACCGGGCGGGTGGTGGCCCTGAAGCTCTGCCGTCCGGCGGAGATCATGGCCGACGTGGTGGGCCTGGAGGAGTGCCGCCGCCTGTTCCTGCGCGAGGCCGTGACCATGGCCCGGGTGCGCCACCCCAACGTGGCCCAGGTCCTGGACGTGGACGAGGACGCCGCCGGCCCGTTCTTCGTCATGGAGTATTTCTGCAACAACCTGGGCGTGGTCCTGGGCGAGGACTACGAGATGGACAAGCCCTGCCGCCGCCTGCCGGTGGACACGGGCCTGCGCTACGCCCGCCAGATGCTCTCGGCCCTGCGGCGGCTGCACTTCGAGGGCGTGGCCCACCGCGACCTGAAGCCCTTCAACGTCATGCTGGCGGACTTCGGCGAGGGCCGCGACGAGGTCAAGCTCATCGACTTCGGACTCTCGCGGCTGCGCGGCGAGGTGGGCGTCGGCCACGCGGGCATGGTCGTTGGCTCGCCGTTCTATACCGCGCCGGAGCAGGAGCGCGACCCGGAGGGGGCCGACGCCCGGGCGGACCTCTTTTCCATCGGCGTGACCCTGCACCGGATGATCACCGGCTTCCTACCCGAGGAGCGGCCGAAGAACCGCAAGCCTGTCGCTGAAATGAACCCTGAACTGGGTTCAGAATTCGACGAATTCTTTGAAAAGGCCCTTTCGCCCGCGCCGGAAGGGCGTTTCGCCTCGGCCGGGGACATGCTCGCCGCCCTGGACGAGCTGGAGGAGCGCTGGCGCGCCCGCAAGGAGGCCACCTGCTCCCTGCTGGAGTCCCCGCCGCCCGCCCCGCCTTGCGCCGAGCGGCCGCGTTCCGCCCCGCTCAAGGCCGGGGTGCGCGGGGCGCGGGCCGTCTTCGGCCTGGATGAATTCTGGCGGCCGCTGGCGGCCTCCGGCGGCGACCTCCGGGACAGCGGCGACGGCGCGGTCCTGGACCGGGCCACGGGCCTGGTCTGGGAGCGCGGCGGCTCGGACTACCCCCTGGCCTGGGACCAGGCCCTGGAGCACGCGGCCTGGTGCCGGGCCCGCCGCCTGGGCGGCCGGACGGACTGGCGGCTGCCCACGGTGGACGAACTGGCCACGCTCTTCGCCCGGGCCCCCCGGCCCGGGGAGTTCTGCCTGGAGGCCGTGTTCGACCCGGACAAGCGCCGCCTCTGGAGCGCGGACCAGAAGTCCTACGTGGCCGCCTGGTACGTGGACGCCGAAACCGGCTTCGTCTGGTGGCAGGACATGACCTGCGGCTTCCACGCCCGCTGCGTGGCGGGATAGCGGGCCGTCGCGGCGGCGCGGACGGTGAACGGCCTTTTTGAACCGGCCTGAAGGGCCTCTCCAGGGAAGGAGATCGCATGCGGCAGTCATTCTTGAGCGGTCTGGACGAGCGGTTGCGCGAGGAGCGGCGCTTCGCCCACGGCGGCGACCTGCGCAGGCTGGCCGAGAAGGCGGGCTGCGCGCCTTCGGAAATCCTCGACTTCTCCGTCTGCCTGAACCCCCTGGGGCCGCCGCCCTGGCTGGCCCGCGAGGTGGGCCGGGCCCTGGCCGAGGTGTCCGCCTACCCGGACTCCGAGAGTTCCGACGTGGGCCTGGCGGCCTGCGAGCTGTACAAGGTCTGGCCCACCCAGGTGGTGGTGGGCAACGGGGCCTCGGAACTGCTCCAGGCATTGCCCCGGCTGGGAAAGTGGAAGCAGGCCGTGATCCCCGCGCCGACCTACGTGGACTATGGCCGGGTCTGCCGTCAGGCGGGCCTGGCGGTGCGGACCCTGGCGCTCAAGCCGGAGCAGGGCTTCGTTCTGGACCTGGCGGCCCTGGAGCGGGAGATCGCCGCGCCGTCCCTGGTCTTTCTCTGCCGCCCCAACAACCCCACGGGCCGGGGCTTCGAGGCCCAGGCCCTGCGCGACCTGGCCGGGCGCAAGCCGGACTCGCTGTTCGTGGTGGACGAGTCCTTCGCGGACTTCGGCGAGGACCAGGACCGCCTCGTGCGCCGTCGGCCGGACAACGTCCTGGCCGTGCTCTCGCTGACCAAGTTCTTCTGCATGCCGGGCCTGCGCCTGGGCCTGGCCTTCGCCGAGCCGGAGACCGCCGCCCGGCTCAAGGAGTTGCTGCCGCCCTGGTCGGTGAACGTCATGGCCCAGCGGGTGGGCGCGCGGGCCCTCAAGGATCGGGCCTACCAGGAGGAGTCGCAACGCCGGGGCCGGGAGCTGCGCGAGGAGCTGGCCCGCGAGATCCGGGCCCTGCCCGGGTTCCAGGTCCTGCCCTCGGAGGCCAACTTCCTGCTCTGCCGGACCCTGCGGGCGGGCATGACCGCCCGGGAGGTCTTCGACCGGCTCCTGGCCGAGCGCATCGCCGTGCGGGTCTGCGACAACTTCGAGGGCCTGGACGGCTCCTGGTTCCGGGTGGGCGTGCGAGGTTCCGGGGACAACGCCCGGCTGGTGGAGGGCCTGTCGCGCATCGCCGGGGTTTCCCGGCCCCTGGTGGAGGAGCGCCGCCGCCGCACGCCCGCGCTCATGGTCCAGGGCACCAGCTCGGACGCGGGCAAGAGTCTGCTCGCGGCCGGGCTCTGCCGGGTCTTCCTGCAGGACGGCCTGCGCGTGGCCCCGTTCAAGGCCCAGAACATGTCCAACAACTCCTTCGTCACGGCCGACGGCGCGGAGATGGGCCGAGCCCAGGTGGTCCAGGCCCAGGCCTGCCGCCTGGCCCCGGAGGCGCGCATGAACCCGGTGCTGCTCAAGCCCGGCTCGGACACGGGCAGCCAGGTGGTGGTCCTGGGCAAACCCGTGGGCAACATGAACGTGGGCCGGTACGTGGAGTACAAGCCCACGGCCTTCGAGGCCGTGAAGAAGGCCTACGACGGACTGTCCGCCGAGTTCGACCTGATGGTCCTGGAGGGCGCGGGCAGCCCGGCGGAGATCAACCTCAAGCAGCACGACATCGTGAACATGCGCATGGCCGAGCACGCCGACGCCCGGGTGCTCCTGGTGGGCGACATCGACCGGGGCGGGGTCTTCGCGGCCCTGACCGGGACCATGGAACTGCTCACCGAGGCCGAGCGGGCGCGGGTCATGGGCTACGCCCTGAACAAGTTCCGGGGCGACCGCTCCCTGCTCGACCCGGCGCTCTCGGCCATGTTCGAGCTTACCGGCCGCCCGGTCCTCGGCGTGGTCCCCTGGCTGCGCGACCTGGGCCTGCCCGAGGAGGACTCGGTGTCCTTCGGCCGGGGCTTCGGCGGGAAAAACAAGCGCGAGGACCGGCTGGACGTGGTCTGCCTGGCCCTGCCGCGCGTCTCCAACTTCAACGACCTGGACCCCCTGGCCGCCGAGCCGGACGTGGCCCTGCGGCTGGTGGACTCGCCCCTGGAGCTGGGCCTGCCGGACGCGATCATCCTGCCGGGGAGCAAGAGCACGGTGCCGGACATGCGCGCGCTCAAGGGCGCGGGCATGGCGGCTGCGCTGCGCTCCCTGGCCGCCGACCCCGCCGGGCCGGTGATCGTGGGGCTCTGCGCCGGGATGCAGATGCTCGGGGCCGAAATCCTCGACCCCCACGGCCTGGAGTCGGACAGCGGCAGCGTGGACGGCTTCAACCTCCTGCCCGTGAGCACCACCCTGGCCGCGGAAAAGACCCTCACCCGGGTGGAGGGCCGTCACGCGGCCAGCGGCCTGCCCGTGCGCGGCTACGAAATCCACCACGGCCGCAGCCGTCCGGTGGCCGAGGGGGTGGAGGAGACCGTGCTGGACGACGAGGGCCGGGCCCTGGGCTTCGGCCTGCCCGGCGGCCGCGTCTGGGGCTCCTACGTGCACGGCCTGTTCGACGACGACCGCTTCCGGCGCTGGTTCGTGGACGACCTGCGGCGGCGCAAGGGGCTCGAACCGCTGGGCGAGCCGCAGACGGTCTACGACCTGGAGCCCGCCCTGGACCGGCTGGCCGACGCGGTGCGCGAGAGCCTGGACATGGGCCGCATCTACAAGGCCCTGGGCTTCGATGTCAGGGGGCGGGGCAGCCTGCTCTAGGGCGGGCCGCTAGGGATCGATGCCGTCGCGCTTGTTCTGCAGCACCACCCGGGCCAGATAGCCCGCGCCCAGGGCCACCACCAGGGCCGGGAGGTCCTGGGTCCAGAGCGCCAGCCCCAGCAGGGGCGCGGCCACGGCCATCATGGCGGCCTGGAGTTTCTTGCGTCGGTCCCAGGGCCGCGCGCGCCAGTCGTGCTCCAGACGGATGATCCGCGCGGCCAGCCGTTCCGACCCGCCGAGGCCCAGGCGGCGCATGGGCGGCAGCTTGAGGTCCAGGAAGGCCGCGGCCGCGCCGCCGAAGAGCGCCAGCCCCAGCAGCCCCTTGTTGCGCAGCCAAAGGCCCGGGACGAGGAGGAACAGGCAGAAGGCCTGGCTCCACCAGTTCCAGGGATTGATGTGCCGCCGCCAGAGCAGGTCGCGGATGCCGGGCTTTTGGTCCATGGCGCAGTCTAGGCCGGAGGGCCGCGCCATTGCAAGAGCCTCCCGGCCCTGGTAGGAATTCCGCATGGACGAAAAACTGGAAGGCGACATTCTGGAACTGGGCGCCGCGCTGCGCGCCCGGGGACTGACCCTGGCCTGCGCCGAGTCCTGCACCGGCGGCCTGCTGGCCGGGGCCCTGACCTCGGTGGCGGGCAGCTCGGACTGGTTTCTGGGCGGAGTGGTGGCCTACCACGACTTGATCAAGACCCGCCTCCTGGACGTGCCGGAAACCCGCCTGCGCCGGCACGGGGCCGTGAGCGAGCCCGTGGTGGCGGCCATGGCCCACGGCGCGCGCGGCGCGTTCTGCGCCGACCTGGCGGTGTCCATCTCCGGCATCGCCGGACCCGGCGGCGGCACGCCGGAAAAGCCCGTGGGCACGGTCTGGATGGCCTGGGCCTCGCCCGAGGGCGTCACCACCCGGAAGTTCCTCTTCGAGGGCGACCGGGCCGGGGTGCGCGACCAGAGCGTGGCCGAGGCCGTGGCCGGGTTGCTGGCCCTGGCCGGGCGGGGCTGAGGGCCGGGCGCATGCGCTGGGGCCGCGGCTGGGCGTCGATGCTGCTCGCGGCCGCGCTCTGCGTCGCGGCCGCTCCGACATGGGCCCAGGATACCGCTCCCGGAAGCATGGAGTCCGTGCCCTGGGCGGATTTCGTCCGCCTGGCCGGGCCCTGCGCGGACCGCGAGGTGATCCTGGAGTCGCCCCCGGCCGGTCTGCCGGTGACGTTGTATTCCCCCGAACCATTGAGCGGCGCGCCGCTTCGGGCCGTGCTCACGGCCCTGGCCCGGGCCGCCGGAGCCGAGGCCGTGGACGACGGCCGGCGCCTCGTGCTGCGCGGCGGCGAGGCTCGTGGCCGCGGTCTGGCCG